>NZ_JBCEXH010000012.1 GCF_038751955.1 Methanocalculus natronophilus
GCCGCAGATGCTGGCGCGGGAGGGGCGGGAATGCTCCGGGGGCAGCCAGAGGAGATACGCCCCGATTCCTTTGGAATCGCCTTTCAGGTTGCTCTCTCGAGCAAGAGCTTATCACCTCTGTTCTGCCTGGTCCCTTCGCTGACCCCGCCCCCCTATACCCGCGCCGCATGTGCTTCCAGTTGCTCCCAATGATCCCGGTTGTTGTATCGTGCTCTCTACCCGGGATCTTTTCACGGGATCTTTTCCCATGCTCCGAAGAATTCAGAAAAACCCTCGTGATCGGAGTTTTTTGGAGAAGAGTCATAATAATTATCGTCTTATCTGGCACAGACTCTTTCAGGATATGGTATTCATGAGTGACTGCATCAGAACGCTGACACAACAGAGCAGGAGCACCCGCCGTTTCCAGGAAGATCACTTGCTTTCCCGCGACCAGCTTACAGGACTCATCGATATTGCCAGGTTCTGCCCGTCTGCCAGGAACCGGCAGCCGCTTCGGTATATCATCTCGGTTGATCCTGACCAGACTCATGCTATCTGTTCCCTCCTTCTCTGGGCGCTTGATCTCCCTGAGTGGGACGGGCCTGTTGCTGGTGAGCGGCCCCCTGCGTATATCACGATTCTTGCATCTGTCGATTGCAGCCCGGATCCTGCAATTGATCTTGGGATTGCCGCCCAGACGATCCTCCTTGCTGCTGCTGAAGAGGGTATTGCGGGTTGCATCTTCGGATCAGTGCAGAAGTCCGGGCTTCGCCGCCTGCTGCAGGTTCCAGCAGAGATGGAGATTCTGCTCGTTGTAGCACTCGGCTATCCGGCAGAAGAGATCCGGCTTGAGCCGCTCCCGCCCAATGGAGATACCCGGTACTGGCGATCACCTGATGGTATCCACCATGTCCCGAAGCGGGCGCTAGAGGATTGTATTATTCATCAGGGAGAGCAGGCAGATTAGGCAGAGGCAGGGGTCGATCAGTTATGAAGCGGTGCTCGACTGCAATCGCGTGATAGAATACAGTGGGGCGGAAATCTGCTAAAATTTTAGCGTGAAGGTAAAAAACCCTACCAGACATCTCTCTTGTTTCGCATTCTGATATGGCCGCTGCCCTCTCTCTTTCTTGCCTCCAGCTCTCTTCTCTCTCAGAAGAGATCATGGAGTGCAAACCGGTGCGGTCCGAGCCTGCCATCAAAATTCGATGCCCCGATGGCAAGGACTCCGCCCGTTGCTACGGCGGCTGTAATACCTGCTTTCATGGCCGACTGAATCGCATCCCCGCCGATCCCGTTGATGACGATCTCATAGATTGTCGTCACGCCATCCGGGACCTGTGAACCTTGCACCGTTTCCCTGAGTGCCGGGCAGAGGCGGTGGTTTGTGCTTGCTGGCATCGGGAAGCGGTAGTTGCTGCACCCGACTTTTGACCCGCTCCCGACAATTCCTCCGGCAAAACTCGTGATGACGCCTAGGAGGGGATTGATTGCCTCAACTGCTGCTTCTGCTGCGGCAAGTGCGTCTCTCTGGTTATCACTCATAACGAGGAAGTTGCCTCCTGCAATCCCCTTCACGGTTCCAAACCGTTCTTCCCCGATATAGTATCCTTCCATCACGGGTATCTTCCAGCACTGCCTCCCGCCAACAGTGCAGCGCTCCTCGTACCCGTCCCCGAAATAATGCATCCGGGTAAAAAAGCGATCAACCGCATCCGGCAGGCCGTCATAGGCTGATGCGGTCGGTGCAGGGAGGATGCACTGGGATATCCGGTCTGCGACAAGGGATCGCATCTGCTTTTTTTCGCCACAGATCAGGATCGAGACGCCGGGCCTGCCATCTGGCGTATCGGTATATTCACCTTCGATCCCTGCCTCGCAGGGACAGTAGATTTTTGATGTCGCAAAGCCGGCTGCCTCCCCAGCAGCCACATAGGCCCATTTCAGGGAGTCGGCTGTGACGATCACCCGTGATACCCAGATTGGGAAGGCTTCAGCAAAGGTATCAAGGATGACTGTATCGTTACGCTGCATGGAGCAATTCACCCTCTTTTGTAGACAACCCCGTCTTCTGTTATGATTGCATCCATGATGATGTCATGGGGATCCAGTGGCAGCGCCTCGATCTCCTGGAAGGCAAAGGCGATGCCGATCTTTCTGATCTCAGGATGCATCGAGAGGAACCTGTCATAATAGCCTGCACCATACCCGATACGCCCGCCACGGCGGTCAAACCCGAGCATCGGCAGGATGATGGTGTCGACATCCTCCCCACGGGCCGGGATCTCGCTTCCGATTGGCTCTGGAACACCGAATGTACTTGGGATCAGAACACCCATGTCTTCCAGGTACGAGAGGCGAAGGGTGTAATCTTCTTTCTGGATGATCGGGACAATGACCGGGTTTTTGTATGCAAGGAGCATCGTGATGAGCGGAACTGTGTTCACCTCCTTCTCTTTTGAGGTATAGACCATCACCGTCTCCTTTGGCTGGATCATCTTCATCAGGTGTGAACAGATCCGCCTGCTCTTTTCAAACCGCTCATCCGGGGTTTGAAGTTCTTTCCTCTGCCTGAGAATATTCCGTATCGTCTCCTTATCTTCAGCCATGGGACGCATCACCAATGGCAGTAGTATATCCGGAAGGTATAAAAATGGTTCTTCTCCGGCTTCAGCCTTTTAAGAGTATTCGTGGTAAAAGAATCAGAGACAGGTATGGAGTTACGTTGGAGATTGGCTCTCGTACTCGCGTGTCAGAATCCCCACCGCCCCGGACCCGTCCGCAAATGCTTCGCAAGGGATGTTGAGCTGGATTGCCGCAGATGCTGGCGCGGGAGGGGCGGGAATGCTCCGGGGGCAGCCAGAGGAGATACGCCCCGAAACCTTCGGAATCGCCTTTCAGGTTGCTCTGATGAGCAAGAGCTTATCACCTCTCTCTGCCTGATCCCCATCACCTGACCCGCCCCCCGATACCCGCGCCGCATGTGCTTCCAGTTGCTCCCAATGATCCCGGTCGTTGCATCAGGATCTCTACCCGGGCAATCTATCGTGCTCTCTTCCCGGGATCTTTTCCCATGCTCCGAAAATGCAGGAAAATTCTCGTGATCAGAATTGTGGAGAATGAGTCAGTTTGTGTAAGGTTTGTGTAAGGTTTGTGTAAGGTTTGTGTAAGAACAGAGCAAGGTATCTCCTGGTCATGGAGTGATCGCACATATGCCTTGATAGAGCCGGTCACCGAACATCCTCCGGGGGGGGCACTGCCATCCCCCCTTCGGAGTTCGGCGAAGGTGACCTGTCGGTCACCATGCGGGGCTTACCGCCCCGCCAGGAAGGATAGATGGCGCTTCGCGCCTACTTCTTGTTACCTGGTCGCTCTCCTCTTCAACCACAGTATCCCATGCACTGTCGCTTGTGTGGAAAAGGTATCTGCTGTGAGGATGAAACCAGAATATTCAGCCGATATTTGCCTGGAATTCAGAAAGTCTGGCGATCAGAAATTCTGAGAAGAGTCATATTTGATTCATCCTTTTGCAGCATCATCTTCGCTCTTCTGTTTGCCGAGGATGTATGCCAGGATCATCCCGAGTATAAAAGCCGGGGTGATGCCACTGATGAGCGTTATGATGCCGATGAAGATGGTGACCGGGTAGGAGTCGGTTTGTATCCCGTGTTTCCCAAGTTCGAGAGCGACAAAGACGAGGAGGCCGCCAAAGATACCATAGGGGATCAGGGTCAGGACTTCCGGGGGTGCAAAGGCGACTGCAAATCCGATGATGATGAGCCCGGCGATGATGTTTGCCCCGCCGGTCCGTGCTCCAAACCTGTACATGGCGGCGAGTCCCCCGGCACCGTGGCACATCGGGAACCCGCCGAGCGGGGCAGTGATCAGGTTCATTATGCCGGTTGTCTTTGCCAGCCGGTCAGGTTTTACCTCGTGCCTGAAGAGATCAAGGGTGAGGAGGGATGTGGCGAGGATCGCATTTCCAAGTGTCAGGGGGATCTGGGGGATCACCAGGTGAATGGTGGCAAAGAGCCAGTCGCCTGAGAGAGGGATAATCAGTTCAGGGATCGGAATCATTCTGAGTGGCGGCATCCCGGTCATGATGATGCCTGCGGCAAGACCAATTCCGATGACGACAAGTGACGAAATATCCGGGATCTTCCTCCATGTTGCTCCAAGAAAGAAGATGACCACGATTCCAATGGCAAGAGCGGCAAAGAAGATGTCTGCTACGATATAGCCTAATGACGTCCTGAGCAGGAGCAGGGCAAGGCCCACCTGGATCCCCCTGATGACGCTCTCAGGGATGACCCGCCTGATCCGCTCCATCCCCTTCACCATACCGAATGCGAGGAATAAGATCCCGATGATGATCCCGGAGGCTGCAATCTCGCCTGCTGTCAGTCCTTCGGCAATGGCAATGGCGCCGATTGCCTTCATCGGCTCAATCGGGATTGGGAGTTTGTAATAGAAGCCTGCGATGATGAACCAGAGGCCGACCCCGAGGAATGCATAACTGACATTCACCTGGGCGGCTATCCCTGCTCCAAGGATGATCGGAAATATTGTCCCAAAATCGCCGACAGACCCTGCAAGCTCCCTGAGGGAGAACCGGATGCCGTCTTCGCCTTCCCTCTCCCCTGGCCTACTGCTCTCCATATCCTCTTCAAACCGGGTATTGGCTGCACTATGTCAAAAGGATTCTGCTGGGAGTTTTTGTTCTTCTCTGGCTTTCTGAAGGGTCGTGCTATCATTTTTGTGACTAATTTGCACGTGATCTCTCCTTGCTCTATGTGCACTTCTACGTTATTCATTGTACCATTCGTTGCACAATCACCGGAATTGCATACCTGCATGCAAGAGCAATGCACGTACACAGTGATGATTATCAGGAGTGCCCCCCACCGCCCGTCGAATAACAAGGCGGGATTACTCCCGCCCCGTCTTCCAAGAACCGGACTTGCGACTTTCACCGCATCCGGCTCACGCATTCCTCAACCCATTGCTGGGCGGTAACGCAAAATAGGATAATTTGGTTTGAATCCATGGTGTCTGTCTTGTCATGCGCTCTTTTCTCTCCAGAAAGTAATTCCTTTCGAGATATGGATTCGCATCGAGTTTAGGGTGACTGTGTCTCCGGATTGATGCATCAGAGAATTGGAGGAGGGTGTTTTCCTGTGTCTGGAAAACCCAGTTCCTGTTCCCTTCAGATTTCCAGTATCTGTCTACAATCCATTTGAATCCCTTGTCAGAGTGTCGTCGTTTTCCCCATTGCCATGTTACGATCCAGAGGTATTTGTCCAGTTTCTTAAATGTCTGTTTGGCGACAATATGACGATGGTAGTTTGCCCATCCTCGTATAATTGGGTTTAATGTCTTTATCAGGTCGTCCTGTGACCAGGCTTGCGCCTTTTTTGTCACAGTTTTGATTTTGTCAGTGATCGATTTAATTGACATCTTTGATGGTTTGGTCAGGAATTTACCTTTGTATTTCCGGAAATTGTATCCGAGAAAATCAAAACCATCGCCAATGTGTGTGATCAACGTCTTCTCTTCCGATAGTGTTAACCCTCTCTTCGCGAGAAATCTCTGTATGACGTTCCTGGCTGCCTCTGCGATCTCTTTCGTAGGAGCAGTTACCAGGAAATCATCTGCATATCGGATAAAATGAACTTTCATCCGTGGGAACTCTGCTTTAAGGACGTTTTCTAACCCGTCCAGCGTCATATTCGCGAGAATTGGGGAAAAAAGCCCACCCTGCGGAGTACCTTTGTCTGTCGGATAGAGTGTCTGATCGAAGACATATCCCGATTTGAGAAACTGGGTGAGGACCGATTGATCCATGGGTATATGTTCCTTGAGCCAATCGTGGAGGATGTTATCAAAACATCCGCGAATATCGCCTTCAAGGATGTATGGGGAGGACGTCTTTTTTCCAAGGCATTTGAATGCGTATTCTGACGCATCCTGTGCTGATCGGAAGAGTCTGAATCCAAATGATCGTGGATCTGCTGTCGTCTCTGCAATCGGCTGGAGAGCCAGACCATAGAGTGCCTGCATTGCGCGATCATACATTGTTGGAATCGAGATCGGACGTTTAGTATCCTTCCCTGGTTTAGGGATGTAGATGCGTCGTAATGGTTGCGCGCGATACTGTTTGTCAGTGAGCCTCAGGGCTGCCTTCATCTTCTCAGATGGGGAGTTCCAGAGTTCTCCATCAATGCCTGGGGTACGCTTTCCCTTGTTCTGAGTCACGATTCGTACTGCCAGCATTTTTGCTGAGAGCGAGTGTGTCAACAGATAACTCAGACGTTTAACCAGATTCCATTTTCCTTCTTGTGTTGCCTTTGCAATCCGGATCTGTAGCCGATTAACGGTGGATTTGACTTTGTCCCAGTCAATGGAGTTCCATTGCCGGGCGAGATCCTTGTCAGTATGTTTCTCGTCTTGTGACGTCGTTGAATGACATACTTTCATCGTTATACCTTCCTTCATTGCTTCGGAATACCCATCCCACGTCAGCACCCTTTCAGGTCGAGGCAATCGCCTCTATCCCGCTCATTACAAGCGGGCATTCGCTTCTTGGGACATCCTGTTCCGTCTACACCGTCTGTTGGTCTTGCGACCTCCATACCTCGATTGAGGAGTGTATACGGGTTTCCAAGTTCCGTATCGGAGATAATTATGAACGCTGTAGGAGTCATCTGTGAGCCGGGAATCGTTTGTCTGCCTGTCATCCTATGGGACGTGTAGTGATGATCTGACTCCTTACCATTTTGGTTCGGGCGTGGTTACACCCTGGTTTCGCCTGTTGCGGATTACGACCCTTTAACGATGATTCAACATGTGTTTCTCCATGGCGTTCTTTTCCTGGCAGATTGAACAGATCAGGGTTCTGTTCTTCTCCGCGTTGTTCCCTGGGCTTCACACCCTCCCGTTACCAGGAGCGCATGCCAAGGTAGGAACATCCCAGACAGATAGGATGGCGGATTTACCCGCAATCTCCGAGTACAGCTTTCTTGTCGCACCGGCCCCGTCCGCACATGCTTCGCAGGGGAGGTTCGTGCCGGGTGATGGGTCTACCGGGTGTACTGGGTGTACTGTGTGGCCGCAGATGCTGGCGCGGGAGGGGCGGGAATGCTTCGGGGGCTGCCAGAAGCAGATAAATCCCCGATTCCTTTGGAATCGCCTTTCAGGTTGCTCTCTCGAGCAAGGGTTTATCAGGTCTGTTCCGCCTGTTCCCCTTCGCTAACCCCGCCCCCCTATACCCGCGCCGCATGTGCTTGCAGTTGCTTCTAATGCTTTCGTTGCCTCTCATGCCTTTAACGAAAGCAGGCTTCGGCTGGTATTTGTGTAAACAAATTGTGTAAACTAATTTTGTTTAACAAAAGGCGAAAAGATAAATCATATATATCTTCACCCCGTACCTCCTTGTGGTCATTCATGAAATGGGATTCCCAAATAGTCATAATCGCACTCCTTCTTGCAGGGCTGCTTGTTTCCGGATGTGTCAGTGATGATACGGCATCAGCCTCCCGCGGGGAACTCCGTATCGCGACAACCACAAGCCTCTATGATACGGGTTTGCTTGATCACCTGAGGCCCGCGTTCGAGGATAAGTATAATGCGAAACTCCTTGTTGTCTCAGCCGGAACGGGGAAAGCCCTAGAGTACGGCCAGCGTGGCGATGTCGACGTGATGATGGTCCATGACCGTGCCCGTGAAGATACATTCATTGCAGACGGCGATGGGGTTGAGCGGCGTGTCATCGCATACAATTACTTTGTGATCATCGGTCCAGAATCAGATCCGGCAGGCATCCGTGGCACAGAGCCGGAGGAAGCGTTTAAGACTCTTATGACTGAGGGCAAAGCCGGGACTCCGGGGGTTGCCTTTGTCTCACGCGGTGATGCATCAGGAACCCATGCAAAAGAGCAGGCGATCTGGAAGTCCGCAGGCTATACCTACGCAACCGATGTCCAGAATTCAGGCAACTGGTATGTCGAAGCCGGATCCGGGATGGGTGCAACCCTGGTGATGGCGAATGAGAAAGAGGCATACACACTCTCTGATATCGGAACGTTCCTTGCATACAAGGGGGACTTAAAGCTTGTGCCGATCGTCGACTCCGGGGATATCCTCCTGAATGTCTACTCAACGATGTTGATCAATCCTGAGAAGCATGCCGGCATCGACACCGAGCTTGGGAAAGCCTGGATCAACTACTTAATCTCCGACAAAGTGCAGCAGGAGATTGCAACCTTCGGTGTTGCAGAGTATGGTGAACCCCTCTTCTTTGCCGCATCCGGCAAATGGGATGTTATGGGTGTTCCGGAAGCAGAGGTAACCACCCCTGTTCTCTGATCCACCTATCTACCCTTTTTATCATCATATGAGAAACTGATCTGGTGAGAGTTGGCTGATGAACGAGATCGCAGAAGGCTTTAAGACAGCAATCGAGCTGATCGTCACCCTCGATCCCGAGGTGATCGAGATCTCAATCCGGAGCATCATCATCTCGCTCTCAGCGACGCTCTTCGCATCACTTATCGCCATTCCGATCGGATCAGTCATCACCTTCAATGAGTTCCCGGGAAAGAAGGCTCTGGTAAACCTGATCCAGACACTCTATGCCCTCCCGACGGTGCTTGTGGGGCTCTTTGTCTTCCTCCTGATCTCGCGTGCGGGGCCGTTTGGCTTTCTGCGCCTCCTCTTCACGCCTGAAGGGATGGTGATTGCCCAGACGATCCTGATCCTGCCGATCATGGTCGGCCTGACCATCTCCGCATTGAAAGGGGTTGATATAACAATCCTCGATACATTGCGGTCACTTGGGGCCTCGCAGTACCAGTTTATCGCGGGGGTTGTCCGTGAGGCACGGTATGCGATCATGGCGGCAGTGGTGCTTGGCTTTGGCCGTGCCATATCGGAAGTCGGGGCTGCGATCATGATCGGAGGGAACATACGGGGCCATACCCGTGTCCTGACAACGGCGATCTCGCTCGAGACCTCGATGGGGAATCTTGCTATGTCCATTGCGCTTGGCATCATTCTCCTTGGAATAGCCCTTGTGATCAACCTCATGCTTGCATATGTCCAGAACCGGTGATCCTGATGCTCGATCTGCGTGATATAACCAAAACATTCGGGGATTCAGAGGTGCTCAGGGGAGTCTCGGCGGAGATTCGGAAGGGTGAGATCTTCACGATCATCGGGCCTTCGGGTGCCGGGAAATCGACGCTCCTTCGGATCATCAATCTCCTTGAGAGCCCGAGCGGGGGTGACGTCCTCCTGGAGGGGATGCGCATTCATGGAGCGAAGTCGCTTGAGATCCGCCGCAGGATGGGCATGGTCTTCCAGAAGCCTGCCGCATTCAATACAAGTGTCTATGAGAATGTCGCCCTTGGCCTCCGGTTCCGCGGAGAGCCTGAGGCAGTTGTACGGCAGAAGGTGGCAGACGGCCTTTCGCTTGTCGGCCTCTCCGGATTTGAGGAGCGGAAGGCAAAGACACTCTCCGGCGGCGAGATGCAGCGGGTGGCGCTTGCCCGCGTGATGGTGACTGACCCTGAGATCCTGCTTCTTGATGAGCCGACCGCAAACCTCGATCCGGTCTCAGTCGAGATGATCGAGGAGCTGATCCTGAAGATCAACCGGGAATTTGCGACGACGATCCTCCTCTCCACCCATGATATGTTCCAGGGACAGCGGCTCGCAGACCAAATGGGGGTCATGGTGGATGGCAGGTTTGCACAGGTGGGAACGCCCCGTGAGATCTTCACCAGCCCCCAGGATCCGTATGTCGCCCGTTTTGTGGGGATCGAGAATATCATCGACGGGACTATCCGCTCAACAGACGCCGGAATCGCCATTGTTGAAGCGGGGGGCGTCTTCTTTCAGGTGGTGAGCCCCCTCCCGGTGGGTGCACCGGTCTCCCTCTGCCTCCGCCCTGAGGATATTGCGATCAGCCGCACAGCCGAACATGCGGGGAGTGTCAGAAACACGCTCAAGGGATCCATTAACTCCGTCAGGGCAATGGGTCCCCTCACGCGCCTTGTGATCGACTGCGGTATTCCAATTGTTGCTGTGGTGACCTGGAAGGCGGCAGAAGAGCTTGGGATTTCAGAAGGGTCTGTGGTATGTGCCTCATTCAAGGCAACAGCGGTGCATGTGGTTAAGAGGTAGGGGGGTTTAAATCTCTGTGATGCAAGTATTTTCCATACGGCGGGCTGCCCCTCTCTTCAGGGGGGGTAGTACTCTTACGAGAATCATCGATGAGTGATGAGGCGGCAGATCGATACCTCATCACTTCTCCCCGGATGAGAGCACCTATGAAAATCGCTTATGTGTATGACGCCATCTACCCCTATGTCCGTGGCGGTGCCGAGAAGCGGATAGGGGAGCTTGCCACCCGGCTCGCCGCCCGCGGCCACGAGATTCATCTCTTCGGGATGAAATGGTGGAATGAGCCGGATACGGTGATCCAGCAGGGTGGTGTTACCATCCATGGTGTCTGCCCGGCTGAGCCGCTCTATGCAGGAGGCAGGCGGACTGCCGGCCAGGCGCTCCGGTTCGCCCGCTCGGTCTATCACCCGCTCCTGGCTCTTGGCAGGACCTCAGGGATTGATCTCATCGACTGCCAGAACTTCCCGTACTTCCCCTGCTTCTCTGCACACCGTGTTGCGAAACACCTTGGGATCCCCCTTGTGATCACCTGGCACGAGGTATGGGGGGAGTACTGGTACGAGTATCTCGGGCGGCGCGGGGTCTTTGGAAAGATCATCGAAGCAAGGGCGGCCGCGCTCCCCCACTATCCGATCGCTGTCTCACCGATGACTGCACGGGCACTTGCAGGACTCGGTGTGTCTGGTAAGGTGCCGGTTATACCAAACGGGATCGATATGGGGCAGATAGCAGCAGTTGTGCCGGCTGGAATGGAAGGAGGCGGCCCTGCGGCTTGTTATGGCCGCGGGGATGGCGGCCCAGATATCCCACAATCGGATATCATCTTCACCGGCCGCCTCATCCGCGAGAAGCATGTCGATCTCCTGATCCGGGCCGCCGCCCTTCTCAGGGAGGAGCTGCCCGGCCTCCGGCTTGCCATCATCGGCGACGGACCTGAGCGGCAGGCCCTTGAGACGCTCGCACAGGAGGAGGGTATCGCCGAAGCCGTCTCCTTCACCGGCTTTCTCCCCACCCATGACGCCGTCATCGCCGCCATGAAAGCGTCAAAAGTCTTCGTCCTCCCCTCAACAAGGGAGGGCTTCGGCATTGTGGCGCTGGAGGCAATGGCCTGCGGCCTGCCCGTGGTGACGGTGGATCACCCCCGGAACGCCGCCGCAGATCTGGTGGAGGATGGGGTGACCGGATATCGCTGTCCGCTATCGCCGGAGGGGTTGGCAGAGGGGATCCGACTGTCTCTCTCTGAGCCTGAACAGATGCAGGATGCCCTCCGGGCGGTTGCGGGGGAGTATGTGTGGGAGGGGATTGTGGAGCGACTGGAGGATGAGTACCTGGGGATGCAATCTACAAATGACAAGCGATAATTGAAAAGATTTATCTCATTTATAGGCTATTTTACCATACAGGCGCATGTCGGGATCCTTTCCGTGGATGATATGCGTAAACATACTAACACCAATTCAGGAGCCATTCAATGAGCTGGAATAATAAGAATGTTTTAATCACCGGTATCAGCGGTTTTGCAGGGTCCTATCTCGCCCGTCACCTGATTGATCAGGGTGCAGACATCTTCGGGCTTGTCCGCCGCCGGGCAGATGGCTATCTTCCCCATAATATCCGGGAGAAGAATGTCGCAAACGGGATCACCTTTATTGAGGGGAATCTGGAGGATATAACCGGGATGGCAACTGCACTTGATATCTCTGAGCCGGATGTCATCTTCCATCTTGCAGCCCAGTCTTTTGTTCCCAGGTCTTTTTCCCACCCGATAGAGACCGCCCAGATCAACTCCATCGGGACCAATAACCTTCTTGAGGCGGTCAGATTGAAAGACTGTGATCCGAGGATTATTTTTGCCGGATCTTCCGAAGAGTACGGCCTCGTCTTCAGTTCAGAGGAACAGTACCAGCGGATGAAGGCTGTCCACGGCACCATCTACCCTGAACCGACCTCGATTCCGGAGGTGCCGATCAAAGAGACGAACCCGCTCCGCCCGATGTCCCCCTACGCGGTGAGCAAAGTCTATGGCGATCACCTGATGCGGAACTACTTTTATACATATGGCACAAAAGCGATCGTCTCACGGGCATTCAACCACGAGGGAGCGGGCCGCGGTATGATGTTTGTTACATCAGTCATCACAAACCAGGTGGCAAAACTCATTTCAGGCGAGATCAAGGAGATCACCATCGGGAATGTGAATGCCTTCCGGGACTGGTCACATGTCATTGATACGATCCACGGCTACTGCCTGTTGGCCGAGAAGGGGCTGCCTGGGGATGTCTATAACCAGGGATCCATGCGGACGACCTCGGTTCTGAGCTATATTCTTCTCAGCCTTGAATCTGCCGGAATTCCGGTGGATAAAATTGAGACGGTGCGGAATAGCAAGGTTATCAGCGAACCGACGATGCGGGATTCATCTGCTGTCTTTGGAGTGCCATTTGAGAAGACGAAGGTCGACCGGATGATGCTTGCCGGTGAGATTGACTTTTCAGCTGAAGATGGCGGTATTACAGTCTATTCCGGTGCACGGAAGATACCGATCGTCTTCGATCCGGATCGGTTCCGGCCGGCCGAGGTTCCGATCCTCTTCTCTGATACCACAAAAATACAGAAGCTTGGGTTTTCAACAAAATTCAGTGTGGATGATATCGTCCGTGATCAACTGAACTATTACCTGAACGAGATCAGGCGAACATGAAGATTGCGATCTTCCATGACTATTTCGGGGCGATCGGGGGAGGGGAACGGGTTGTCCTCACCCTCGCCGATATCCTCAAAGCAGATATCATCACCACAGATACGGATGCAGCAGGCAGGCTGGGTACCAGTGTGCCGATCAGGAGTCTTGGAAGTACGGTGAAAATCCCCCCTTTCAAACAGATTTCAGCTACCTGGAAGTTCGCTTCACCAGACTATTCAGAGGACTATGATTTCTTTATCTTCACCGGGAACTGGAGCCATTATGCTGCCCGGAGCCACCACCCGAACCTCTGGTACTGCTATACCCCGGTTCGGGCATTTTATGATCTCTATCCCGCATTTCTGTTGCGCCAGGGTTTCCTGGCAAGGCAGGCATTCAGGGCGTGGACTTCCGTCCATAGACGGCTCGATCAGCGTTCTGTTACAAAGGTTGACCGGATCGTCACCATCTCGGAAAATGTCCGCCAGAGGATTATGCAGTATTATGGCCGCGACGCAGAGATCATCTATCCTCCCATTGATACCTCCCGCTACCGCTGTATCGAGTACGGCAACTTCTGGCTCTCAGTGAACCGCCTCTATCCCGAGAAGCGGATCGAGCTCCAGATCGAGGCGTTCCGGATGATTCCGGATGAGCAGCTGGTGATCGTGGGCGGATATGCAGAAGGGGATCATGCTGGCCGCTACGTTGAATCTCTCCGGCAGAATCTTCCTTCGAATGTTGAGCTCCTCGGCGAAGTCACCGAAGAGTATCTCCTCGATCTCTATGGCCGATGCCGGGGCCTGGTGTGTACCGCCCTTGACGAGGATTTCGGGCTGACCCCGGTCGAGGCGATGGCCTCCGGGAAGCCGGTTGTGGCGGTGAATGAAGGCGGCTTCCGGGAGACGGTGACTCCAGGAACAGGAGTGCTGGTTTCCGCAGATGCACGCGAGATTGCGGAGGCGGTGAGGCAGGTGTCGAGTGAGCCGGAGCGTTACCGGGAGGCATGTGTGAAGAGGGCGAAGGAGTTTGATACAATTGTCTTTTCAGAAAAAATACAGCGGGTGATAAATGATGTTTCTTAACCACATCAGAACCCTCTATAATTATAGAGCTCTGATCCGGGCGCTTGCCTGGGGTGAGTTCAAACAGAGATATAAAAACTCCATTCTTGGATACTTCTGGTCGCTTCTTGAACCGCTTCTATTGCTTACAGTACTGTATGTAGTATTTTCAAACCTGATGCGGATAGAGGTTGAGTACTACCAGCTCTTCCTGCTCCTTGGTATCATTCTCTGGAACTTTTTTGCAAAAGCAACATCATTTGGCCTCTCTGCAATTGTTGGAAGACCCGGTCTTGTACAGAAAATTTACTTCCCACGAGATATTCTTGTACTATCTTTCTGTATAACAGCTCTCCTTATGAGCATCTTTGAGTCCCTGGTCTTCATCTTATTTATGCTCTATTTCAAGGTAGCTCCATCAGTAACACTGTTGTATGTGCTCCCAATCCTGCTTATTCTCTTCACCCTGGCTCTTGGAGTTTCGCTTGCACTGGCCGCCCTGAATGTCTCGTATCGCGATGTCCAGTTTATCTGGGCTGTGGTATTGTCCGCAGGTTTCTTTGCCACCCCTATCCTTTACCCGGTTACAATTTTTCCTGAAGGACTTCGTGATATCTTTCTTTTAAACCCAATGGCCCATATCATCATTGAGGCAAGGAATGTGATAATCTATGCAACACCTCCATCGATCGGAAGCCTTCTGTATGCAGGAATTGTCTCCCTCATTACACTTGCAGTCGGATACCTGATTTTCGCTCACTATGAACCTCGTTTTGCGGAGGAGATGTAATGAACGCAATTGATGTTGAACACCTGCGAAAGGAGTTTCGTATTCCTCACGAGAAACGGACAACATTATTTGAGGCTCTGACCGGTTTCCTAAGGCCTGTCCAGTATGAAACCTTCCCTGCACTCCATGATGTCACCTTCTCTGTTGAAGAAGGAGAGATGCTCGGCATCATCGGTGAGAATGGGAGCGGGAAGAGCACCCTCCTGAAGATCCTGGCACAGATCATGCGGCCGACATCCGGATCAGTTTCTGTTCATCGCAGGCTTACACCATTTCTGGAGCTTGGTGTTGGTTTTAACCCTGATTTTACCGCAGTTGAAAATATCAAGATGTATAGTACGATCATGGGTCTTTCACACCGGGATATTGCGGATAAAATTGATGAGATCCTTGAATTTGCAGATCTTACACATTTCCGGGACACAAAACTGAAAAATTACTCCTCAGGGATGCAGGTCCGGCTGGCTTTCTCAACCGCAATACAGACCGATCCAGAAATTCTGCTCCTTGATGAAGTACTCGCCGTTGGTGATATGGATTTTCAGCAGAAATGTATGGATGTCCTCAAGCGTTACCGGAACGAAGGTGTTACAATTGTCTTCGTCTCCCATGATCTCGGCTCGGTTCGGAGGTTCTGTGATCGCACCCTCCTCCTTCGCCAGGGAGAGCAGGTTGCTTTAGGGGAGACAAGCGACGTTATCGACCGGTATATTTATGGTAAGTCGGCTGAAGAGCCAACCGGAGCTGCACCTGAAGCCGATGCAGCACCTGCCGAACAGGTGGAGAGGACACGCTGGGGTGATGGTAAGGTCGAGATCACCGGAGTTAAATTCTACAATAAGTTTGGTGCTGAGAGTATCCGGTTCAACACCTTCGATCCGATGACGATCAGGATTTTTTACTCGACCCATGATTGCGTCAAAGATCCGGTTTTTGGTATCGCTCTCTACTTTGAACGTGGCGAACACCTCTACGGGACGAATACAGAATTAAAGGACATTTCGATCGAATATATCACCGGTTCGGGATTTCTGGATCTTGAGATTGAGCGGATCCCGATGCTTGCCGGTCGGTTCCTCCTTAGCGCAGCAGTGCAGACCCGTGATCAAAAACCCTATGACTGGCGGGACAAAGAGTTCTTCTTTGATGTTATCTCTACCGGGAGGGATGCAGGGATTGTGGATATTCCCTGCCACTGGGTTATTGAGTGAGGATTTTAGATCATTACGTTCAGAGATTCAATTATCCTAGATTAGCAGTTTTTATTATTACTCCATTCGGTGTACCATTTCCCCTTGAATATTAGATCCAACATCTGTTGGGTGCTTTGCTCCCAGCTTAAGCACGATTCATCATCTGAATTATAATTGTGTTGGTTTAGAACTTGAACCATTTCGTTAGGGAGGTCACGTGTTGAAGCAACATTAGCGACTTCCTTACACAAATGGAATTGGCCGATCTTGAGAGGGCGAAGACGCTTTGGGCCATTCTTTTCAAGCAACTTTATGAATTCACCTAAGCCGGCAATTGAAGTACATAATACACCATCGAACCGAACAATTGAATTCAACCACTTTTCCAGATCTCTCTCCTTATTGTCAATATTGTCCTGAGGTAATAATATTGGGTGAGTGTCATCAATCACAAAATAGATCCCTATTCCATGAAGACGGAGTGATTCCAGAGCCTCCTCTTGCACATATGATATATGTGTTTGCGGCGCTAATCCGATTAGAATATCACCTGATCGAAATTCGATCGGGTCATCTGGCAACCCGTTGAATGGACAATCTATAAAATGTAGGGTGAAATTTCGCGCATAATGATAACCTGAACGTCCTGTGGGAACATAAACCGGCTCTACCCGATAGCCTGGTGGCGGGTTCTGGAGTAATTCTTTAAGTATGCACCTCGCCATATGCTGAATACTTCTTATACCGTCCTGTTGAACCAGGCCAGTGATATCCACCATAAGTTGATGTGCGGGGTGTTTTGACGGTAGGTTCTGTGCAATAGCAGTAGCCAGGGTTACTAATGTCCCATTATCAGAAGGCAATTTTTCTAATCGGGCTAGTGTGTTGATCAGCGCTTTTCTTCCTGTTTGCGCGTTAGCATAGAATTTTTCAATAGCCTGGACATATTGTTCAGCACATGTATGGGGTGCATGGCGCGTCAGAATCACTTCGCGTGCTCGAGTACCCAGTTTCTGACGCCTTGAGGTGTCGCCCCACAATGCTTCCAGCGCCAGGATCAGATCGGTATCATCGAAATCATCTGGTAGCATCCATACGGCATCATCCGGTAATTCGGTGTTTGATCCGTTAGCGTTTATAATGGTTGCCAGACCATTATTCATACAATCCAGGATTGCTGCAGAGGTTTCTCCACGTGAATGTGATCTGAGTTGAACGGCTATATCTGCAGATGCAAGATAGTACCTATAATCATCTTTTCCAACCCAACCTGTGATACGAATACGGTCACGAATGCCGCTCTTATAAATAGTGTCCAGCATCTGTTTTCCATAGATGCCACCTTCATTTTCACCTACAAAGATTAGTTGACAGCGTTGATCCCTTGCAAGACTGGATTTCATCCAGGCATTCAGAAGACGGTGATTTTGCTTGGTTGATCCGAGGTGTCCGAAGCTGCATACTATGAAATCATCTGCTACCAGCCCAAGTGTCCTACGTGCTCCTATCCTATCGTTTGTGCTGACTGGAACACGCAGAAGTGGAATTTTAACGTATTTATCGACCAGCTCCTTGCTGTAACATTCCTGTGCGAGTGAGATCGAGTAGTTTGAGTGAGTTATTAAACCCACTGCCCTCTGGAGAGTACTAAAGTTGCATGGAAATTTAAAGATGGTCTCTTCCATGTCTTTTGTGTGAAACCGCTTCCAGACTGCTGAATACCCGTGAGACTTATATAGCTCAACGCTCCATGCGCCGGGTGCCGTTCCAGTTAGTTCCAGATGTGCCAATATGCCACTCAGGAAAAAATCGTGCAGTACAACTATGCCCGGTATTTGATCAAGTAGATCGAACATGTGCTGATGGAATGGGGAGTTGCCGAAATGGTAGAGGATGCGATCATACTGATCGGCATGTTCTATGAACCATTCAACTGTTCGAATGGGCAGGCAAGCTTTAATCCAGGGATCAGACACTTCCGACTGAGCAACAATTACATCGATATCGTAAAAGCCGGCCAATTCGGGTAATAACTCAGCACTATAATCAGCAATACCGCTCCGTTCGGGTGGAAGAGGTGAGATATATGCCATCTTCGGACGATGGGGATGTACTTGGACTTTAGCGCAATTTTCCTCGTTTTTAGTATTTAATCGTTCAAAGGCTGCTATTGCCTTCTTGGCGCTCTTATCCCAGGAAAAGCTGTTTGCCTGCTTTGTGGCGTGGCTCCTCAGGCTCTCAAGGAGGCTGTCATTCGTCAACACCTCGGTTATTTTTGCTGCGATGGATTCTTCAGAAAATGGATCAAATAAAGCGTCTTCTCGCCCTATTACCTCCGGCAGACTGGAGGTGTTAGCTGCTATTACGGGCGCACCACATCGCATTGCTTCCAGCGCAGGAAGGCCGAAGCCTTCGTGCCATGATGGAAAAATAAAAAGCTTACACAAATTGTAAAAAGCAACCAAGTCTTCCTCGGGTATAAAACCTGTAAAGATTATTTCATTCGCTTTCAATCCTTGTTGTCGGGCGATTTTATCAAGTGCCTGCCGGGTATCGGGATGCACGGAACAGATAATTGCAAGTTGGTAATTCTGACGTATGGTAGTTGGCAAGATGGCGAAGGCCCGTATTAGCCTCTCGATGTTCTTGCGATGATCAATACCACCTGTATACATGAGAAATGGTTTTGTCAAACCGTACTTTAAACGGAGATTTCCTTCATCTTCTGAGGGGATTACTATCCTTTGAAAGTGGTTGTCGGCATCAGTGGATATATTAACGACATCGGTTTTAGGAAGTCCAAGATAACTGATACCTTCCTGACGGGAAGATTCGGAAATTGCCAACCACACATCTGCCCGACGTAGATGTTCGATTTTATTAAGATACCAACTTTGAACAATTGGATTTTCAAGATAAGGTTTAGGATGAATAAGCGGTATGAGATCGTAGAGTACAACTGCAGTAGGTAATGAACAGGTAAACACTCCAATACTGGTGACGGCATCATCACCCAAACCCTCGAACAAACTTGAGACCAGGACAACATCCGGTTTTAAGCTTGCCAGGAAAGCCTCACGAAGCAGTTCTGTTGCTTCACGTCGCCAGGTGTTTGATTGGATTATGGCACACACTGAACCTGGCAGATTCCAGACACGGATATTTTCCTGCGGTAGCAGACCGTCAAAGACCGAGCGAATATGTTCAATAGTATCAGGAAATCCCCCTTTCAGGGCGATAAATACTTCATGTATACCTCGATTGCGCACTATTGCCTGAGCTAGTGAGAGAGAGTACCGACCGATACCTCTATTGCATGATCCCTTTGATTGTGCTCCTTGTAGATCGATTACAATACGCATCAATAGCCTCTCCTTCTATCTCGCTCAATAGCTGCTTTCAGTTCAGTATAGGTGCAACGAGCTGAGGGAGTAAGGTCCGAATATTCTGCTATTGCCTTTTCAGGGTTGTTATATGTGATCTGTACTGTCTTTCCACCTGAGCTTATTCTTCCTTCTACAACAAACCTGTATAGCCGGGTTTCAAGTGCAGGAATTCTATGTAAAAAAGCCATTGCTCTTATCTTTAGCCTAGGGCGAGCCAGAATGAAATGAGCTACATAGGCCAGGATGAAACTGAACACATGTTTTATTCCATATTTGACTCTTTGTAGAGCACCTGCACCCCTTGCCCTTATCCAGAGAAGTATGTCAAATGCAATTCGTAGTGGACGGGTGATACGCCAGCAGATGCTAGCCTGCATGGAATGGAGTTCCCTGCTTAGCTCATCATTTTTTGTTTTGGCACTGCTCAACGCAGTGGTGGCTTGATGAGCTTTTACTTCGGCTTGATGAGCTTTTACTTCGGCTTGATGGGCTTTTACTTCGGCTTGCTGCTGTATATCTAACTTAATGTGGTCAAAGACGTTGGGGGGGTATTTAAATGCAGGGAGTAGTTCAGCATGCTCATTTGCTATGTAAAAGCGATTCAATCCATCTGCATAAGCGAAATCGTAACTTGCGGTGAGAAGAATTGGCTCCCATGCATCATAACTCTCTTCTTGGGATGAGGGTATTGTTGCTTCAACGATAACAATCCAGGGGCGAAATTTTGACCAATCGTTCCCTCTCAGTACTGGTTCTTCTGAACCTTCCACATCTACTTTAAGAAAATGAACGTCTTGGTCATTCGGCACATGTTCTTCCCACAAGGCAGCAAGGGTTATAATTTCTACTTCCCGTTTCTGTACTACCCATCCTGCCTTGGTATGTTTTTGTGCAATATCCTCGTCAAGTGTTGATAAACCTGTTTCGCGCACAACATGAAGGGTTTGTATGCCTGTCTTATCACCCACTGCATTGCTTAAATTTACGTCACGAGTTCTATGCTTTTGAAGTAGGGCGTGTGAATCTGGATCTGGCTCGATATTAATCCCTTGCCAACCTCGCTCGTAAAATGCTCGTGTTACAGAGTCAACATCCGGGCGCCACGCACCCACATCAATATAATATCCATTCTCAATGTGTTTTAGTGCCCGCCAGAGCATTACGTCTTCAAAGTTTTGTGCATATGATATGAAAGTCATGTGATTAGATGCTCCAATTATTCATTTTTGATGATGTCAATGTTTTTGACATACAGATCACTATTAAGGGGCTGAAAGACTCTGAACTCAATAAGGCGATTGGGATTATATGTATCTATTAATAGATTCAATTGAATGGTTGTGTATTCTCCTTCAATGATTTCATTTACATATATGCTCCTCATCTTATCAGTCATAAAGGTTGGAGGGTTTTCATCTGTATATGCACTATGGATATCTACTGTAAAGATGGGTTCATCTGGTTGGGTGACGTTTTCGGCTTTTATTTCATATTTTATTGTGTAATCTCCAGAATGTAGACTTATGTACGGTCCATAAATCAAGTAACCTGATTGATTTGTTAGTCTTGAACTAATAAAGACAGTTTCATTGATTGAAGAATCATAATCTCTATAACCAACTCCTGATTGGATGCTAAATCTATTTAGTATCATAAAATAAGGAATAGTGTAATCTTGGTATTGGATCACTTCTCCGGGGGTGTATACTCGATATGTTGGTTTCCAGGAGCTTGGAAGCCAGCTATGTCCAGTAATTGTATATTGCGTCATAGGAGGTAGGTATTCTCTGCTCAAATCAAAATATTCTTTCGACCAAAAATAATAATAATACCATCGTTCCCGTTCTTCCGGCTCACTAATTGAGAGAATAGATTGCCCTGGGAACTCATATGACAACTGTAACTCTGATGCTATAGTTTGTGGAATATCACCTAGTGTAACAGGTGCATCTGATATGATGAGTTCTCCATCTGAATCAAATGGTTTCACAAGCATAAGGGGTATCCCAGAGGTGATTACTCTTTTATCAACCAAATATTCATTTATTGAATCTACTCCACTCAAAGGTTGATAATTCAGACCGATTGATCCCCCTGGATTTCCATGATCTGCAATTATAAATATCATAGAATTATCGTAGATATCATGTTTCCTTAGCTGGTCAATGAGTCCTCCGCTTATCTTCAATGCCGCTTTTGCCTGCTCTTTGGCTCCTGAACGATTCTGAGGTAAATCTTCCTTATGTAATTGTGAGTTCAATGTGTATGGAGCATGAGCTCCCCAGATATGATAAAATTTGAACACTTTATTATTATCGGACACACTGGTATCAGAAACCAATGTATTGTAGAAGATCACATCACGATGAAGATCATCTCCATTCCCTAAATCAACAAAGGGTATTGTATGGAAATACCTCTTGAAAATATGTGGTAAATATCGGAACAAAGTGAGCTCACGTAGTTCCGATGCCCCCTTTTGACCATCAACCACTCTGTCTACCTCACTTTGTTGCTTAATACCAACACTCGAAGCAATTTCCTCTCCAAGATATATTTCAGGCCCGAATAAGGGATAGAGATCCACTCTATATCCACTCTCTTTTATCGCCTTTGGAATCGAATTCTCTAAAAATGAGTTTTTAATATGCTCCTGTATTGGAATAGAATTGTCATAGTGTTTTCCTGTTAGTATGTATGTAACAGATGGATATGTTGTGGGATGCCCTCCAACCGCATTCCTATAAAACGTAAACCCGTCAAACATTTCCCGGTATTCCGGATCCTCATCAATGATCTCCTGGAAGAGATCCGATTGGAACATATCCAGCACCAGGATAATAACATTCTGTTCAGATGAGAACTCAAACATCGCTTCATCATCATAGCCGATTGCATAGCTCTTCCACTCGGGCTCGTCGGGTGCCTGGTACACCTCGGCGACGAGCCCTCCTCCCTGGATGACGAGGAGCAGGACGCTCGCAAGGGCGATATGCTTGTAGAAGGATGGGCCTTTGAAGAGGGCGAGAGCGAGGAGAGCGATCCAGATTACTGAGTCGATGATCCCGTTGATGAGGTAATCCTCCCAGATGATCGCTCTTCCATCAAGGACTCCATAATCCCAGACCAGGATATGCCCCTGTATCCAGAAGAGCAGGCCGAGTGCAAACACAATGGCAACCGCCCGCTGGTGCACGGTGCCTTTGAGCAGGATCAGGACGATGGCGAGGATGGCTCCCGCTGCAAGAGAGTATGCAACAAAGAGCCAGACAAGGTCAGTATAGTAATAGGGGATCTGCAGGAGATTTGTATAATATAGGTATGACGGGCCGAAGAACAGGAGGGTGACTGATAACAGAAATGATGCTCCAACGGCTGCCTTCACCGTATCCGGGTCGCTGAATCTGCCACGGATGTAATCTTTGTTATTTTTTATTTTATCTTGTATCGTCATTCCTTCCTCCTCATTAAGTACATAATCCTTCCCGAATCCCTGATCGCGCCAGTCTGCTCAATGGTGAAATACCGGCTGAAAGCTTGCTCAAATTCTTCCTGTGAATAGTTATCAAAGATATCCTTTCTACCAGAAAGTAGCCGCTGCACCTGTACATCATCTTTTGGAATAAATTCGATGATGAGAGATCTACCAAGTCCGGAGAAGAATCTGGCAATCATATCAAGGGGCACGTTATTCGAGATGGCAAGGTGGTGAACAAGAGCAAGGGCGAGGATAGTATCCACCGGACCGCGATCGGCAAGCGAGTCAC
Source organism: Methanocalculus natronophilus (assembly GCF_038751955.1). Taxonomy (NCBI): domain Archaea; kingdom Methanobacteriati; phylum Methanobacteriota; class Methanomicrobia; order Methanomicrobiales; family Methanocalculaceae; genus Methanocalculus; species Methanocalculus natronophilus. The sequence goes on from NZ_JBCEXH010000012.1 coordinate 23,048, forward strand.
GCTCCCGGTTCTCCCATCCAATTCCCGGACTCGGGTTGGTGAGATCAAGGAGAAGAGGGATGATATTTGGCTCTTCATTTCGCCGAAGCTCCTGATAATTAAGCTCGACACAGGCGGGATCAATATCGAAAGAGATGGTCGGTATGCCGCGAGTGCCTGCCAGCCGGCTGAACTCTCCGGTATTTGCACCAAAATCCCAGACATATGAAGGCTTCAGAATATCCAGGTATTTACCAACAAGCTCCTTTTTATCTGCAAACCCTTCATCAGAATACGAGTTGTCAGCATAATAATCACGCCATTCAGTATTCTCCGGGAGCCATTTTAGGTCCCTGACCGCATTCATGAGACTGTCGAGAAGACCAAGGTGCCCAATTCTGCTAACATTTGTATGGGCAGGCCTTTTTACAGAGCCTGATGTATCTGCATACTTCTTCTGGCTTCGTGCATGAAGATGGATATGAAGCAGGCTCTGCTTCTTCAGCCAGGATCGTTTCGGAAGGAGTGCACTTGCCAGGTCAAGCGGTACTCCATCAATATAAACCCGGAGCAATTGATTCAGCCTGATATCGGTCTGCTGCATCAGGAGGAGCGGTGCAAGAAAATGCTGGCAAAACTGGCGGTATGCCACCCAGGGTTCTCCCTCGATATATCGCTCAAATGAGAGGGTATCGATAAAAACAGGTGTTCCATCAAGGAATTGAATATTATATGCACTTGCATCCTTTAGGGTCATACTGTGTTCCAATGCAAGCTTTTCCATCTGTAATGTTATCAGAGCTGCATCCTTCAATTGACTAAAACACCACTCATAGGGATAGGAGATGAATGGGATTGTCTTCGGCTGGATAACCTTGTAAGCAATACCTGGAATTTCAGGTTGTATATCTGTCTCCTGATGAGGAATGAGAAGTTTTTTGGATACGAGTGTTTCATAAAGACCAGAAGAGATGAATGCTTCGAAATCTTTTCGGAAACATGTATTTATCTGACGATAGAGCATTCCATCGCGTCTAAATAAAAAACCACTGGGATCACGGAATGACGCGGGAATTTGACCTTGAGGATTATTCACTATCGCCCTCACCACGAGCTTTTTTTCCAAAGTAATTTTTTATTTTCATCCAATATATCTTAACTGCAAACCCAACCCCAAGAACGGTAGCAATCATCATCTGGAATAGAATACTTGCAGTACCGGGATCAAGATAAGCTGATGCCGGGGTGACCAATAACCCAACTGAAAATAAACTCAACAAAAGAATTACTAGGGAGCTTTTCGATTAACCCAACCAACAACGATCACTTGAGAGTTGAAAACCCAATATCTCACCCAATTTTGCTAAAAAATAAGTTATAGCCACCTTTTCAGGCCTGCTCCAACCATCATTTCCTGTGGAGAAAGATAGCTATCGCTCAAACAGGCCATCGTTTGAGCGTCTGAAGTTGCTTCAAATTGTAACCCCAACATGAGAACAGGCACTTGATATGCGCCCTTGCACAGGTTGTTACCATCACATGACCAGCTCTGAACACTTTTTTCATCACAGCAAACGGTCGTTCAACAAGAGGACGTATCCTGTTGATCGCTCGGTTTCTACGCTTTTCCTTAGTTGATAATGGGTGGTTTCGAACTCCTCTATGCATTGTCTTATCCATGGATGCACAGGGCTTGACGCCAAAATATCCCTTGTCCCTGTATACCGTCTCTCCGGATCGGGAGAGATCAATTTTGCTATCATGAACTGAAGCTGGTGTTGTTGCCATTCGTCGGATAAGTTGATGTTCCTTATCCATGAGAATATGCAATTTAAACCCAAAATGAGATTTTGACCCTTTCTTTGCCCATGTCCCATCACGGCTTCGCCGCGTCTTTGCATCTTTTCCTCGCGGTGTATCGGCGGGTGCATGACCCGGATCTGCAGTGATGAAACTTGCATCCTGGATCACACCACGATGAATTGTCAATCCTTTCTGATCGATCTGATGTTGGAATTCAGTCCAGATCAATTCTTCTTTCCCTGTTTTGATCAGACGCTCTCGGAATAGCCAGATGGTGGAGGCATCTGGAATTTTCGTTGGGTAGTCGAGAAAATGACGGAACGATAAGCGATCATAGACTTCTCGTTCAAGCTGGGGATCTGATAATCCATACAGTTGCTGCAGAACCATGAGTTTGATCATGAAAACAACGTCATAGTTTGGTCGGCCACCTTTTCCTTCGGTGTTGGTGTAGAGATCAGAGAGAAGAGGACGAAACCGCTCCCAGTCGATCAAGGAGGATAAGGTACCAAGATTGTTTCCTTGTTGAGCAAAGCGGCGATATTCATCCTTAATTGCAAAATTAAAGAACGTGCTCATTGAGTACTGATCGATCACACACTATAAAGTACTTTCGATGGAACGAGGTTATTCGAAGTTCTCTAGGGATTTTTGTTGCATAATATTATATTCTTTCGAGATAGGAAAAATGTTTTGCTTTCCTTTAACAGGAATTAAACGTGGTCAGGTTTTCTTTCTATTGATTTTTTCAGAGAAATACCCCAACAATATCACACCAGTGAACTGTAGCCCCTCCTTTCACACCCTCCGGTAATCATCCTCGATCCTCACAATATCGTCCTCTCCCGTATACTCCCCTATCTGCACTTCGATCAGCTCAAGCGGCAGGAGGCCGGGGTTTGCAAGCCGGTGGACGGTGCCGGCAGGCACATAGGTGCTCTGGCCGTTCGTCAGGAGGTATCTCTCTTCGCCGATCGTCACCTCGGCAGTGCCCCGGACAACAATCCAGTGCTCGCTTCGGTGATGGTGCATCTGGAGCGAGAGGCGGCGGCCGGGGGGGACCGAGACCCGCTTTATCCGGTATGCATCGCCGCCTTCAAGCATCGTGTAGGATCCCCAGGGGCGGTGAACCTCCATGTGATGGATGGCGCGTTCGTCCCCCTGTTCCTTCAGCTCTTTTGCGATTTCACCGATACGCTGCGCCTGGTCTCGTGAGGCAACAAGGATCGCGTCTTTTGTCTCGATGATCGCGAGATTGGAGACGCCGACCGTCGCGATCAGCCGGTTGCCAATGATCAGGTTCTTTTCTGAGTTGATCCCGATATGCTCGCCTCGGATGGCGTTTGCATCTTCATTCTTCGGAAAGGTGTCATAGAGGGCATCGAAGGTGCCGAGATCATTCCATCCTGATGAGAAGGGAACAACTGCGGCACGGTCTGTCCTCTCCATGATTCCATAGTCAATTGAGATCTTCGGCACCTTCGCATATGCCTCTTCAACCGAAAGATTGGAGAACGCGGCGACTATCTCCCAGGCATACTTCTCTGCCTCGGAGAGAAAAAGGGAGGGGGAGAAGACGAACATCCCGCTGTTCCAGAGGTATCCCAATGCACAGTACTCCTCTGCGGTCTCCTGGTCCGGCTTCTCCACAAAGCAATCGACGAGATAGCCGTCATCTCCAAGCGGCGATCCGGGCCGGATGTATCCATAGCCGGTATGGGGGGCAGTGGGGCGTATCCCGAATACCACAAGGTGCCGATCTGCCAGACGAGCGGCCGCGCGGAAAGCAGCAAGAAATGCATCATCCGGTTCGATCAGGTGATCGGAGGAGACGACCGCGATCCGATCATCGCCTGCGTCTGCACCACTCTCAGCAAGCACCTTCACCCCATAATAGATGGCAGGGAGCGTATTCTTCCCCACCGGTTCGGTGAGAACCGGGCATTCACACCCGATATCGGCGAGCTGGTCGCGGATCAGGAACTGGTGTTCCTCGTTTGTGACAATGGTGATATCCGATGCAGCTGACAGAAGCAGCTGCCGCTTCACCGTCTTCTGGAAGAGCGATTCGCCATCAAAAAGCCTGATGAACTGTTTTGGGAACTGCTCGCGTGAGAGAGGGAAGAGCCGGGTCCCGCTCCCCCCGGCGAGTATGAGGGTTTTCATACCTTGAAATGCCTCCTTGATAAACTATGTCTGCTGAATGCGGCGGCGGGGATCGGCAATCTGACATACCTGATGCCGACGACGCAGATGGTTGTGTGGGGGGGATCCTGGCTCTTCATTCCTGAATTGAACACCTCTAAAGTAATGGTTGGTATACAAGACTTTAAGGGCTTTGATCCGGATGTGGCATTCTTCCGCAACATTGTATTATTGTATTGCTGAAGCCAGGGGTGGAGGAGGCGTGGGAGGGTGTGATCCTTATCCCATGATCAGCCCGATAGCCGGGACACCGTATAGCTTCTGAAATGGGAGAGAGAAAGAAGGAATGAGAGACCGGGCGAAATGAGAGATGGCATGCATCAGAAACCGCGGTATGCAGTGCGGCGGTGACGGACAAAGACAATAGTGACCTGTTTCTTTTCATGACAGACTTCATAGAGTACGCGATATTCACCAACCCGGATCCGGTAGAGGGATACAGAACCGCTGAGTTTACGAGCACTGTGTGGCACCGGGTTTTGCATAAGGTCTTCGACCGCATTCAGGATCCGTGAAACACTCTCGTGAGGTACATTCGCTATATCTTTCTCAACGCTTTTCCTGACGTGAATCTCATACAGATCCATGACGATTCAGAGTCGCTTTTTGAGTTCTTCAAGTGTGATTGTCGAATCAGTTCTTCTCTCTGCCACAACGGCCAGATCGTGGAGATCTTCCTGCAACTGCTCGTATTCATCTAGAGGCAGGATAACTGCAACACGCTCACCCTGCTCATCAATAATAAACTGCTCTTTGACTGCACCCATCGTTGTTTCCCTCGTTATCTAGATATGATTCAGGGGATATATAAGTGCTGACAATCACCTGTTTCTGCAGAGGTATAACCCGGGTACCTCTTTCAGTCGGGAACTATCCTCACGCGCTTCCTCAATACTCAGAACCCATCTGAAACAATGAAGGTGATGGTCGATTCAAATATCCTGATCTTTTTCGAATATCGCGGATATGTCTGAATACCCCCTTGCCAGGCAGAGATTGCTGAGATTGATTGATCAAGGGTGTACTTTTGCGGTCAATACAATCATAATAAATATGATGATGAACGCCCATTGTGTATATATGAGATCCTGCATGCCCCCCACAGAAGACCTTGCAGACAAAGCATTGAAGCGTATCAAAGCTATCGATGGCTTTGATCGCGTCTGTTTCATCTTCCTCTATGGATCCGTTGCAGCGGGGCAGGCACGGGCTGATTCGGATATCGATCTCTGTCTCTGGTATGATGGCGATGCCATTGAGGCTGAACGATTCCGGTTTGCATGCATAAAAGAATTATCGGATTCCCGGATTGATATCCAGATCTTTTCACATCTCCCGCTCTACATCAGAATTGAGGTCATCCGGGGCCGTCTCCTCTATGCAAAGGATATGCGTTTTGCGTATGATGTTGCGTATCGGACAATCAGGGAATTTGATGGCTTCAAACACCGTTTCTACGACTATATCGGAAAAGAGGCGATGGTATGAGCGGTGGTATGAGGGGCGGTATGAGTGGTGTTGTCAGGGACACACTGATCCGGACAAAGCTTATCGAGATGGAGGAGAGCGTTCAGCTGGTGAAGAAACATCTGCCGGAATCCTTTGAAGAGTTCCTCGATATGGGCCTGATGAAGGATGGGATATACAAAAGAATCGAATATGCAATTGAAAATGTCTTCGATATCTGCGCAATCCTGAATGCGGATTTGAAGCTTGGGATTCCTGGTGAGGATGAGGATAGTATCATCCACCTCGTGACACATGGAATCATCAGCTCTGAAATGCATGAAAAACTCCGGACAATGAAGGGTTTTCGCAATCTGGTGGTTCACAGATATGGCCGGATGAACGATGAGATTGCATTTTCAATCCTGCAGGAAAACCTTGGAGACTTTGCTCTCTTCAAACAGGCCATTGAAGAATACCTCAATACAAATGCAGAGTGATTGGGATGTCCGTCTTCAGATCCCAAATCCCTATACCACTGCGGAATAAGATGCCAGGTTCCCCTCCCGGCAACTGGCTCCCTGACATTACCCGGGAGGGAAGTTGTGAGACATCCATCTTTCACAACCATTCTTGTCCGACACATTATCTGAAATATGCCAGACAGACAAGCGCTTACAGGCAGCCTCCATTTCTCTTTGATATCTGTCAGACTGTGACATCCCTCCCGCAGGCAAACCCCCCTGCCCCCATTCACCTGAAGGATGGAGTAAGGATAGCATGGGGAACCGGGTAAATCGCGAATGAGCATCGGTACCTGGTTCAAGGGAGGGTAAGCCGATGGAGATGCGGTAGGGGAGATAGTAAGGACGCGATTGCAGGTGGGCGGTGTTCCTCTTCTCAAATGGGAGCGGCAGGGTGCGTTCACAATCGATATTCTGCATCTGAAGGAGATCCAGTGCAACCTCATGAGCGCGGGAGCGCAAATATCCTCCCGGCGGGGCGGCGAGCCCCGTTCGGTTGGCCATGAGGATCCCCTTCACTGGAGCAGGAAAAGGCAGGGGCATTGAGGAGTGTTCCGCCTGGAGGGATAAGGTGAGAGATTATTGTATTATTCTCAGGACTTTACGGCATTCATAATTCCATAGTTTATCAATGCCGTCCTGATCTCCTTTAATTCCATACGCATCTCAGAGATCTCCTTATTGAGATGGTTATCGAGATCACTTCTCATGCCTTTAACTTCAGTGAGTGTTTCTTGTTGAAGACTGATAGTATCTTTCTGAAGTCCGATTGTCTCCTTCTGAAGACCGACGGTCTTTTCCTGCAGGCCGATTGTCTTTTCCTGCAATGAAATTGACGTATCGTGCTTGTCAAGGGAGATATCCTGTTTCCTCTCCATCCGTGAAAAGATAGCAATTGCAGTATCAAATCTCTCTGCAAGTTCATCTTCCGGAGAGCCCCTGATCACCGCAAAATAAGAATAATCTCCTTTATATTCTTCTTCAACGGTACAAATCTCTTCAACTTCTATTGGATACTCCACAATCCTGATAGCCTGGATAAATGCATCAAGGTCGTCTACACGACCCTCTGCTATGATATGCACGTCATATCCTTCAAGGTTCTCGATATACCCGGTAATATGTAATTTTCGGGCAATATTCTGAACAATATGCCGATAGCCAACCCTCTGTACCGCTCCTGAAACCTGTATTGAATATCTGGAGAAGGTATGAGAATCCATAATCAGCATTGGGTTTTCATAATTCAAAGGCTTTTCTATCACACAAGATGGCTTCACATCTCGGCCAGCTGGTTATTGACCACGTCTTCATGAGAATACTCTTCAAGCTTCAGAAGAGTTGTTTCAAATGCGGCACTGAAGTCAGGGATTTGTTTCATCTGATGCCGCAATGAGTTGTTCCATGCTGATCTGAACTTTTCTTCTTTATTGTGCAAGATGTCTGCATCTAAAACTATGCCCCTGGCTTTACACTTTCTTTGAAGAATTGCCATTACATCTTCTGAACGCACACGTTCAGCCAGTTGCCAGATATCATAAATATCCCTCGGCCGAACACGTTGAAAGATTGAGCGGATCTTCTCAGCCATTATCTCTTCCAGACTGTAGGAGGAAAAAATAGCCTCCGGATTATCAGAATACGGATGGAAGATATCTCTTCTCTGAACAGGGAGTAATACCTCTTCATAGTCCATGCGTGTCAGATCAAAATCGATCTTTATCGGCGAGAGTGCACTTCCTGATAGAATGCGAAACCTGGCTGTAGCCCTATATCCGGTTTTTGTATTGATCAGCCCGATATCATCCTCAAAACGAATGCCACACTCTTCAGAGACCCAATGAACCGCATTAGAAACTGCGGTTGCAATTTCATTCCTCTCAAATGGTTCAAGGAAGGTGAAATCGAGATCATCTGAAAACCGATACTGTTCGATATACACTTTTCTGATACCGGTTCCACCCTTGAGAGCCATTGGAAGAGAGCCAAGAGCTGCAAGGAGCCAGTTCTGCGCATAATCCCGTTCTATCGTTGATACAGGAACCCCGGATTCACGCGCCATCTCCTTGATCTCGCGAGCAGGAATCATGCGAATTCTCCATCAGTCACATCAGTATTGATAACCAGCCTCCATGCAGGATTCTTCCTCCCGACAGCTGGCATCGTCGGATCCAGGAGCAGATAGTTATGTGACTTCGGCCGGGGAAGGGTGTGACCGACATCCAGTCCAACTGTATCTGCCAGATAGCCAAGACGCCGAACAACTGCTGAATTCCCAATATCGATGGCATACCTGCTCATTTTGTTCAGATCAAACGTATCCGTCATCTGATGGGTGCCCAGTGCCTGAGCAACCAGGGTGATGCCACCGGCATACTGCGGCTTATCAAGACAATCGATGATCGTCTTCTCCTTATCGGTGATAATAACCTGAGCATCATCAATCCATTCCTTCCGAAGTCCAAAGATCTTCTCTTCCTTTAATCGGATAATACGGAACGTGATTCCGAGCATCTCTATCAGGGTCTTCTTTGATCGGGCAGTTGTCTGTATGAATACAGTCCCTGGAATCTGCTCAGTCAATCCATAATGGTGAAGAGCACTCCAGTATCCAATGGCATATGGTCTGATGAGATGGGATGCAAGCACAAATTCATGCATTGTATATCTTCCTTTCTCGCTTGAGAGTGGAATGATGAGATAGGTTCCCCGCTTTATCCTCTCTAAAAAGCCTCCTTTCTCCATTCGGGAAAGGATTACGCGCAATATCTCCTTTTGTATCCCGGTCTTTTCGTGCACCTGATCGATGGTAAAAACCTCCCCCTCACGGGCCATCATCTTCAGAAGTTGCATACTCATGATATCCGTCCTATATGGAATGCTCAAGAGGTATCTCAGGTTATTATGTGTGTCCAAGAGTCATTCCCAATTATATACACAATAGTTATCACTATTGTATATTATAGTGTTGTAAATAAGGATCTATTCGAATTGTTCGTGGTCAAAAACGAATGAGCCCTAGGGGCAATTTTGAATGAGAGTGTACAGATAACTCCACTTGATCTCATTCTTCAAAAAAAGTATCACCAAATGAGAGTCCACCCAGGTTGCATCCGATAGGGGGTAAGGCATTTGTTCGCTGCTACTGATCTGACCGTCAGATCAGAAATACTATATACCACCAAGGTGGTACATGGTGGTATGCAGAGCATGAGTTCAATCAAGATCGCAACAGGAGTAAAGGATCTGCTCAGTCAGATGAAGGAGCACCCCCGCGAAACATATAGTGACGTGATTGAACGGCTTGTTAACGAGCGTGCAACCGATACACATGACCGGTCACTTTTCCACATCCCTCTCTTTCATGTACGGATTCATGATACGATCCATACGCTTTCAGATCCAATCGAACTCTCATGTGAGAGAGATGATGAGGATTTTATCCTCTATAACCACGAATTTCATCTCCTTGCAACAGCACCAAATCTTCATGATGCTCTTGTGGAGATAACAGATGAATTCGAAGAGAACTGGAAGGATTACGTAGAGCAGGATATTCACAAGCTCTCTTCAGGTGCACAAATGTTCAGGCAGAAGCTCATATCCCTTATGCCAGAAGGGCACGTGTGATAGAGCCTAAGTTTGCCACTTTGGCTTCCAGTCACCGGTCACAGCATCCACTACCATGAT
>NZ_JBCEXH010000013.1 GCF_038751955.1 Methanocalculus natronophilus
GATCGATCCCCCAGTATAAAGTACTTTCGATGGGGAGGGGTTATTCGAAGTTCTCCTTAATTTTTCCAAAATACGGATCCAATTGATCTGATCTGCCACAGCATGCAAAATGCTATCGAAGGCGTAGCTATTTCGTTGCGTGCCTGCAAGATGACCATATGTCACAAACAGAAGATGCTGAGCGTTTCTTTGCTGCAGATACCTTTTCACGGGAGAACGGGATTGTCCTCGAGGAGGCGGGCATTGGCCGGGCAGTTGTCTCGATGGATATCCAGGGCAGGCACAGAAACAGCCATGGAACAGTCCACGGGGGCGCCCTCTTTACGCTTGCTGACACGGCTTTCGCCCTTGCCTCGAATTCTCATGGCATACCGGCAGCGGCAATCAATGCACATATCTCCTACCTGACCGCCGCCCGTGAAGGAAAACTGAGGGCTGTTGCAGAGGAGTTTACAAAAAACCCAAAGCTTGCTTCCTATACTGTCATCATCACCGATGAAGAGGATACAAAGATCGCCATCTTCCAGGGCATGGTCTACCGGAAGACGCAGGCTCCATAACGGGAGATAGATGCAATTAGAGAGGAAGAAGCGAGGAAGGATCTGAGAGAGACAATGTGAGAGGAGAGCAGGATGAGTGGACAATGGGGATTTGGGAGTGTGTCGCTTTTGTTTCAGAAGACGAAAACTTTTTGTAAACCCACACTCATCAATGACTATCAGGGGAATATTACCCCGAATAAAACCCAAAATACCTCACCAGGAGGAAGGGTGTGATCTGAATGAATGATCTGCGGGAAAAGATTGAACAACTCAAAGATGCCGATCCCGATATCCGGAGTGAGGCAGCAGGAAAGCTTGGCAGAATGCGGGAACCTCAGGCGGTTGAGAGCCTCCTTGAAGCTCTCAGGGATACAGAGGCAGGCGTTCGAAGGCGGGCCATGAAAGCTCTTGGAAATATCCGGGATCAGCGTGCAGTTCACGACCTGATTGCCGGCCTGGAGGACGATGCCAGAAATGTACGAAGAGAAGCAGCAAAGGCACTTGGGAAGATCCGTGATCCACAGGCGATCGGCCCGCTTATAAACGCAACCAACGACACATCAGCATCTGTCCGTGAGGCAGCCGTTCAGGCACTCGGAAAGATCCGAACCCAGCAGGCAGTTGAACCAGTCACCGCCGCATTGAAGGATACGTCTGCAGAGGTACGGGAAGCGGCCGCAAAGGCGCTTGGTGCGATCCGATCCCAACGTGCGGTCAGCCAGCTCACTGGTGCACTCGGGGACTCCTCAGCAGATGTACGGCAGGCAGCAGCAAAGGCACTCGGACGAATCGGTGGCAGTGAAGCAGTTGACGAACTCACTACTGCACTGAAAGACTCCTCAAAGAAGGTTCGGAAGCGTTCAGAAAAAGCCCTGAAAAAGATACGGCGATAACCTCCCATATGAAGGCAAACCCCCCACTTTTTTCCTATGCGCCACCAGAGAAGATCCGCCCGCGTGTAACCAGAAAATTGAAACCTGGAAAACCCGGAAACTCTGCCAAAGAGAGGTTTCCAAAACACGTTTTCCCCGTATGGGCAAATACAAGACATATATTCCGGCACGTGAGTGGAGAAGTCCAAAGTGGAGGTTTTGGAGAGAGAGAAACTCTATACACGTTTTTTTGAGAGCCCGGAAAAAGATAGGTGCAAGGCAGAAGGTATTTGTTTAACGGGGGATATAGTTGTAGAAAAAGGTCATTTTACTGACAATTTTTCAAAAAAATGACCTTCAGAAGAACAAACCTGAGGCTTCTTATGAAACGAAATATAGCTATTGTATCACTTGACCAGACACCAATTGAAGAGCAGCAGATCGAACTTGTCGAGCGGAAATGTATCGGCCATCCAGACAGCATCGCTGATGGCGTTGCCGAAGCAGTCAGCCGTGCACTCTGCAGGGAATATGATGAACGCTGTGATGGTATTCTCCACCACAACACCGACCAGGGCGAGGTTGTTGCCGGTGCATCGCTCCCTGCATTTGGCGGCGGAAAGATTGTCAGGCCCATATACCTCCTTCTGACAGGCAGGGCAACAAAAGAGTTCAATGGAACAGTCATCCCTGCGGATTCCGTTTCTGTTGAAGCAGCACGCAACTACCTTGCAGAGACCCTTCCCACCCTGAACATGGAACGCGACATCATCGTCGACTGCAGGATGGGCGATGGATCAACTGATCTTCGTGATGTCTTCAAGCCTGACGGGGCATCCAGCATCCCACGGGCCAACGACACCTCGTTTGGCGTTGGCCATGCACCATTCTCTGAGGTTGAGCAGATAATCCGTGCCATGGATCAGCAGATAGCAGACAACCTGCGTCCAAAACACCCGATGATCGGGTATGACATCAAGATCATGGGTCTTCGAAACGGTGAGGATATGACATTCACAATCGCCTCGGCAATGGTCGACCGGTACTGTTCGTCGCTTGACGACTATCGCAACATGACTGCCATCATGCAGGAAGAGCTCGAGGCTGTTGCACGAAAACTTACCAGCAGGAAGGTTGAGGTTGCCGTCAATACAGCCGATGACCTCGCCAATGAAAGCATCTTCCTGACCGTGAACGGCACCTCCGCCGAGATGGGTGACGACGGATCTGTTGGCAGGGGCAACCGGATCAACGGACTCATCACCCCACACCGGCCGATGAGCATGGAAGCAGCGAGCGGGAAGAACCCGATCAACCATATTGGCAAGATCTACAACCTTCTCTCTACTGAAATCGCCCAGGAGGCGTGCACCAGGGTTGATGGGATCACCGAGATGTACGTCAGGCTCCTCTCCCAGATCGGCAAGCCGATTGACCAGCCACTCATTGCAAGCGTCCAGATTATCCCCGAGGCTGGTGCTGACTTCACCTCAGTCTCCCGTGAAGTCGAAGAGATCGTCAACGGGAAGCTTACAGATATCAGGAGTGTCACCGAGAAAGTCATCAAGGGCGAACTCAAAACCTTCTGATGAGAAATATAGCCAATATCACTTCGAAAAAAAAACTGAAGCAGGAGATCAGCTCATGTTTACACTACCCGATTATGTAGGGCCGTGCGCCTTTGGCATTAAGATGGGAGTTATCGTCCCCGGAACAGATCTCCAGGCGATGCTCCTTGAAGAGATCAGCAAAATGGATGAAGACGGGATGATTGAGGATGGTGACGTCCTTGCAATCACCGAATCGATTGTTGCCCGTGCACAGAGCAATTTTGTCAAAATAGACGATATTGCGAAAGAGATCCGAGAGCTCCTCTCTCTCAGCCCTGATGGGAAGGTGGGAGTCGTCTTCCCTATCGCGAGCCGGAACCGGTTCTCCTTCATCCTCAAGAGTATCGCACGGGCTGTACCGGATGGTGAGGTGATCGTCTGCCTCTCCTATCCCGATGACGAAGTCGGCAACCAGATCATCCCCCCCGAAGTGGCAACAGAGCTTGACCGGACGTATGCCGGACTGATCAGGTCCAGTGATATTGGCGGGGATTATACCCACCCCCTGACCGGTGTAAACTACATTACCCTCTACGAGTCGATCATCCGCGAAGCCGGAGCAGAGCCCACGGTCATACTCTGTAATGATCCGAAAAAGATTGCAGCCTTCAACCCCGATGCAGTGATCGCAGCCGACATTCATACACGGGAGAAGACAAAGGCGGCCATTGCAGCAGTGGCTCCAGCCTGCTGTACACTCCAGGACATCTGCAGCTCCACTGAGACGCCGCCTGGCTCTGAGTGGGGACTCCTTGGGAGCAACATGTCCTCTGAAGACAGGTTGAAACTGGCACCCTACCATGCAGACCAGTTTGCCTGCTCTCTTCAGGAGGCTGTCCTGAGGAAGACCCGCAAGCAGCTTGAGATCATCGTCTATGGCGATGGAGCCTACAAAGATCCTTTCAGCGGCATATACGAGCTTGCTGACCCGATCACAACCTTCGGCGCAACACCGGGGATTGGTGAAGGGCTGCGGGAAGGATTCAAAATGAAGTACCTTGTTGACCAGTTCCATGCTGAAGGACGGTCAGAAGAGGAGATTACAACGCTTCTCGAAGAAGAATATAAACGGGCACGAGAGATCCATTCAATTGAGTGTGAGGGAACAACACCACGGAGAATGAAGGATATTCTCGCAAGCCTTGCTGATCTCGTCAGTGGTTCAGCCGATGCCGGCACCCCGATGATCCTGATTAAAGGGATCTTTTCGAAAGCCTGACATTGGCCAGCCGGACACACCTGGAGAGCTGCCAGGCTCAGGCAGATTTTCACTTTTTTATCACCATAAAAGCTCGCGCAGGGCAATTGAACATTAAAAAATGCTTTGTTATGCAAAGAAAGGGGCTTCATCGAAACTATCCTCTAGTGAAGAGATAAGAACCCCTCTATCCCCCATAGGATGCCTGTACGGCTGCCAATTATCATATATCACGATCCTGAAAAGGCTGATACAGGGCTTAAAATGCCAAAAAAGACCCAAAAATTGTCATTTTATATAAAGGTACCCGACAACTACTTTTAAGAATGTCCATCTAACCAAGTATCGGTCATAATTGGCCCTTTTAGGTAAGTCCCTGATTAACAGGGATGGATGGTGTTTCAATGAATCGTCAACGTATATGTATTTCCGCTATCATTGGCGTCCTCGTCCTTGCCACACTGCTTGTTGCAGGATGTGTCGGCGAGGACCCGGCAGAGCAAAAGAAAGAGATCTCAATTGGATACGTCACCTGGGACTGTGCGATAGCCAGCACCCATGTCATCGAACAGGTCTTTGAACAGGCAGGATATGATGTCGAGATTGTTGCAGTCGATGCAGGGCCGCTCTATGCCGCACTCGCAAACGGTGATGTCGACTTCACGACAAATGCCTGGCTCCCGCATATTCACCAGCACTTCTGGGAAGAGTATGGAGAGAGAATTGATTATGTCAACGCGAATATCAAAGGGAACGGCAGACACGGGATTGTTGTCCCTGCATACGTCACCATCGACTCAATCGAAGAGATGAACGACTATGCCGACAAATTTGATAACCGAATCATCGGCGTTGAACCTGGTGCAGGTGTCATGACCATGACAGAGAATGCGATTGAAAATTATGATCTTGATTTTGAGCTCGTCGCAAGCAGCAGTGCAGGCATGGCAGCCGCACTCAGATCATCAATCAATGATGAGGAATGGATCGCCGTAACCGGATGGAGCCCCCACTGGAAGTTCGGCCGGTTCGACCTGAAGTTCCTTGACGATCCAGAGAAAGATTACGGAGAATTTGACGACATTGTCACCCTTGCCAGGATGGGTCTCAAAGAGGATGATCCCACTGCGTATGGAATCCTTGAGCGGTTCGAGTGGACTGCTGACGATATTGCGTCTGTCATGACCGATATAGAGTCCGGCATGCCCGAAGACGAGGCAGCAGCAACGTGGATCAACGCCAACCAGGCAACAGTCGATGCATGGATTGGCAACTAACACCCTTTTTTTCTACCTGCGTATCTTCACCCATACCAGGTAGCAGGCTATTGAAATAACGGAGGAATATGTGAAAGATGACATCAGAAGATTATATCGAAGTCACCCAGGACTACTATAATGGCGCTATTCACGAGATGTATAGAGAATGCTGGGGTGGCGAGAACCATCATCTCGGTATCTTTGATGAGACTGATGATTTTTACGAGGCAGCAATCAGGGCCAATGAGAACCTGGTAAGCAGGCTTTCTATCACCCCGGACACGGTAATCCTTGATGTCGGGAGCGGGTTCTGCGGCCTGCCCCGGTATATCGCAAAGAACACCGGTTGCAGGATGGTATACGGACTCAATCTCTCGCAGAAAGAGAACGAGTACGCCAGGGCAAAAAATGCAGACGAGGGTCTTGCAGAGAGGATCAGGGTAGTCGACGGGGATTACAACAACATGCCGTTTGATGAGAACACCTTTGACATTCTGGTGAGCCAGGATGCCATGCTTCACAGCCCGGATAAGGGCAGGCTTGTTGCAGAATGTGCACGTGTTCTCAAGCCAGGCGGCTGTTTTGTCTTTTCAGATATCCTTGAGATGGATACCCTCAGCCGGGAAGAGGCAGAGCGGGTCTATGCACGGGTGAAAACACCAAATATAGCAACCCGGGATCTCTATCGCGAGAAGCTTGAGGATGCTGGCTTTGAGATCCTGGAGATCCAGGATCTCGGGAGTGCGAACCTGGCAAGATCCTACCAGGAAGTCCATGATATTGTCGAGAAGAAACGGAATTATCTCGTCAATGAGAAAGGCGCTCCTGCCGAAATCATTGATGGTGCACTTGAAGGGCTCCGCTTCTGGGTTGCGAAAGGCTATGAAGATAAGATCGGCTGGGGCCTCTTCGTCGCCCGTCTCCGCGGGTAGAGAGCCAGAGTGACAGAGCTAAAGAGGACAGAAGACAAAAAACTATACAGGAAATATTTTTCAGAACGTGATGGATAATGCATACCGGAGAAGAAAAGATTCGTTGGGCTGAGCAGTATATGCCTGTTCTCAGGCAGATACGCGAGCGTTTTATAAAGGAACAGCCATTGAAAGGGGTCGTCATCGGCATGGCGCTCCATGTTGAAGCAAAGACTGCCGTGCTCACACGGACACTCGCAGCAGGCGGTGCAGAGGTGCATATCACCGGCTGCAACCCGCTCTCGACACAGGATGATGTGGCAGAAGCACTCAATGACGGTGCTATTGCCTGTTATGCCATACGCGGCTGCACAAACGAGGAGTATTACGATGGTATCGACAAGGTGCTCGATGCCCGTCCGACAATAACAATTGATGATGGAATGGATCTCATCCACCACCTTCACACAGGCAGACGGGACATCCTCCCCGGCATCCTCGGCGGGTGTGAAGAGACAACAACCGGCATTCACCGGCTCAAAGCTATGGCCGGGGAAGGAAAACTCGAATTCCCGGTTATTGCCGTCAATGACACGCCCATGAAACATTACTTCGATAATGTCCATGGGACAGGCGAGAGTTCGCTCACCGCGATCATGGCAACGACAAATATCCTGATCGCAGGAAAGCATGTTGTCGTTGCCGGGTATGGCTACTGCGGCCGCGGACTTGCCACGAAAGCCCGGGCACTCGGAGCACGGGTGATCGTGACCGAGATCGATCCCCGCCGTGCCCTCCAGGCACACTTCGATGGATTCGAGGTGATGACAATGCAGGAAGCTGCAGCTGTTGGCGAACTCTTCGTCACCACCACCGGTAATGTCGGTATCCTGAAAGAAGCCGAGTTTGCCCTGATGCGTGACGGGGCAATCCTCTCCAATGCAGGCCACTTCAATGTCGAGATCGACTGTGTTTGGCTTGAGAATAATGCAGATGATATCAGGCGCCGTGATGGTATCGACAGCTACGTCCTCGGTGACAAAACAATCCATGTGCTGGCAGAAGGCCGCCTTGTGAACCTTGCTGTTCCAAAGGGAATGGGCCATCCGATTGAGGTGATGGATCTCTCCTTTGCTGTCCAGGCACTCTCGACAGAATATATGGTAAAGCACGGCACGTCCCTTGCTCCGGGTGTCCATGACGTACCAAACGAGATGGATGAGGATATTGCACGTATCAAGCTTGCATCTCTTGGATGCTCAATTGATACACTCACCCCCGAGCAGGCGGAGTATATGTCCTCGTGGGATATCGGAACATAGGGCAGTTTGCCTGGCAGCAGGCATCTCTATCCCCTTTCCGGGCAGTGATCCAAAGAGGGTGCTCTACGCCCCCCTTCACCTTTTTCTTATCACCCGGCGAATGGGACAGCGGCACCTATCTTTATATACCATCATAGAAATCATAGTTCCTCTGATGGCTGCTGATGTACTCTTCATCAACCCACCGGATGAGAAGTCCAAGTACAAGAAGTACCTCAATATCCGGATACCGCCACTGGGCATTCTCTACATCGCAGCAGTCCTGGAAGAGCATGGGATATCCATCGAAGTGATGGACTGTGCCGCAGAAGACACAACTTTTGCTGATATCGAAAGACGGGTTGCCGCAACAGAGCCGTTCATTGTCGGAATTACTGCGACAACCCCGCTTCTTGAAGAGGCTGTGAAAGCGGCAGAGGCAGCAAAGAGGGGTGGCGCAAAGACTGTTGTCCTTGGAGGGCCGCATGCCACGTTCATGCACCAGGAGATTCTCTCTGGAACAGATGCAGTTGATATCATCATCAAGGGAGAAGGGGAATATACCTTTCTGGAACTCTACCAGGCACTTCGGGCAGAAAGCGACCTCCAGACAGTCAGCGGCCTTGTCTTCAGGTCTGGCGGGGAGATCACTGAGACAGACGACAGGCCATATCATTTGGATTTGGATGGGCTGCCGTACCCGGCCCGCCATCTCATTCCAAAAGAAAACTACCGGATTTTTGACGTCAACATGCCGATAGCAACCCTGATATGCAGCAGGGGGTGTCCAATGGCCTGTTCATTCTGTGCGTCATCAGCTCTTCATGGAAAGGTGATCCGGAAGAGAAGTCCCCAGAATGTTATCAGTGAGATGAAACATATCAGGGAGACACTTGGCATCCCGATGTTTGCATTCATGGACGATACCTTCACCCTGGTACCGGGGTGGGTTGAAACCTTCTGCAGGCTGCTCATAGAAGAGGATATGGATATCGAATGGGGATGTACGGCACGGGCAGACAGAATCGATGCCAACCTGATCGGGCTGATGAAGCAGGCAGGGTGCGAGACCCTCTTCATCGGAGTGGAGTCCGGAAACCAGGACATCCTGGACAGAATCAGGAAAGGCACACGGGTTGATGATATACGAGCCATATTCCGGGCTGCCCGCATGTACGGCATGCGAACGATCGCATCAGTTGCAATCGGTCTGCCCGGCGAGACAAAAGAGACAGTAAAGAAAAGCATCGCATTTGTGAAGCAGTTACAGGCAAGCTACGCCCTCTTCTCTGTTGCCACCCCATACCCCGGTACAGAGTTCTATGCAGCCATGAAAGAGCGTGGAGCGCTGCCTCAGAACTGGACACGGTTCGATCTCTTCCAGCCGATAGTGGAGACGATGAACCTGACGATTGATGAGATACGGGATCTCCAGGCAGGAGCCTACCGGGAGTTTTACCTCCGGCCAATCTATATTCTGAAGACCCTTGCAAAGGAAGGCCGTCCCTTCTTCCATGCAATGAGAATGCTGGTATCCCCATGAAACAAATCCAGATTCATCCTGATGTATTGTCCCGGTTTCCCGGTATTGGTGTTGTGGAAGGAGTGGTTACGCCTCTTGCCATCACCCGGATAAACCCGGACCTTGAGAGGCAGAAAGAGACTATAGCCGGAGAAATCAAGGCCCGCTACACCCTTGACACTGTCAGGGATGTCTCCATCTTCCGTGCGTACCGCGACTTCTTCTGGAGTGTCGGGGTTGATCCCACAAAGACCCGGCCCGCATCCGAGGCACTGGTGCGGAGGATACTGGCAGACAAACCTCTCCCGACGATAAATACCGCAGTTGATGCCTACAACCTGGCATCTGCAGAAACAGGGATACCGCTCGCCGCTTTTGATGCCGCAACCCTGCAGAACGGGATTTGTATGAGATTTGCACGCAACAGCGAAGAGTTCCTGGGCATCGGGATGAAGAGCCCGATCATCCTGCATGAGAACCAGGTTGTCCTGACAGACGGAGAAGGCAGCAGTCCGCATTATGAGATGAGCAGGAAGCCCGGTTCAAAGGAGGTATCTGATGAACCAATCATTGCAGTCTATCCTTTTCGGGACTCAGATGCAACAAAGATCACAACAGCCACAACCACAATTTACCTGGTTGCGTGCGGAATTCCGGGTATTGCCCCCGAAATGGTAGAGCAGGCATATGATCTCGCTCTTGGATACCTCACACGCTATGCAGGTGCAGAAGATACCAGGAACACAATCCCAACACGGGTGAAAGACCAGCAGTGACCCTGCTGTCAAAACTCACTACAGCCTGGAACAGATCCTGGAATAACCAGGTTAACAGATAAAACCAGGAAAACCCCTGAGAAAAGTGCCGGAAGAATCCTGCCAGGCAGAGGATGAAAGCCAGGGACAGACAAATCCGTCCCGGTGGCGATCACCCCGGCCACTCCAGCAAAGTTACAGTTGTAACTATGAAGATAAATGAGCTGATATGCTCATATGAAAAGATATGATGTTCTTCGTCTCTTCTCTACGCGGCGAGATCAATATCTTCTGCTTTGATCGTCTTTCTGCCTGCGTGAACGGCGTACTGGTTCGCCTTCCTGGTGAGATCAGCAATGTATGCTTCTGCTTTTGCAACAAGAGCTTCTGCTGCATCATTGCCGACACGCTCTGCACCATTCTTCTTTGCAATTCTTACAACAGCTGCAATAGGTAGGTCTGCCATGAGATTTCCACCATTGAAAGAGTGTGCTGGAATATACTTAATGCTTTCGGATATTCAGCCATTATAATACATCAATTCCCGTGTTCCTCGCTTCTACCGGGTCATTGACGGTGCCCGGGAAAGTATATGCGAAAATGTCAAAATAAGCCCTAATTAGCAATTAAAGATAATATTCGTGATGAATAAAGAATAATTCAGAATCAGACCATCCGGCAGTCCCTTTCGACCTCGCAAACCCTGAAATACCTTTCATTGCAGGAGATATCCAGTATAACCTGCCCCGGCAGCCATGCATATAAAATCCAGGAGTCCAATCGCAACCATTAATGGTGGATTCGGGACATACCAAACCGTCTAGCAGAGAAGAGAGAGGCCTTGAGGAACATACGCATGGCAGCTGCAGAAACACTCTACCATATCCGTCCCGGAGAAAGCCCAAATACATATATCAGTGTTGCAGTGGCTGCAATGCAGCAGGAGCCATTTGATACACTGCTCATCCTCCCAACCTCCCGCCTCGTCCACACAACCAGGCGACAACTCGAAGATACGGGCATCTCATTTATCGAATCTTCCATACTCACGCTTTCCGGGTATGCGAGTCATGTTGTGGAAAAACGGTCAGGAGATGTGACCCGGATAGGGAACCTGGAAAAAGAGCTGATCATCGCAACCCTCCTTGCAGAGAAGAGATACCCAATCCTTGATCCCGGCCAGAGCGGGGGAGCCGCTATTGCCCGTGAACTGAGGGTTCTCTTCGATGTTTTGCAGGAGAGAAAGATTGACTATCCTGCGGCGCTTGGGGAAGCAGAAAGCAGGAAGAGTAACGAGATCGGACTCCTTTATTCCGCATATACAAGGTATCTGGCAGAAGAGCGGCTCCTGGACACCCAGACTGCCATTATCAGAGCAGCAGACTGGATCAGGAGCAAAAAGGGTCCGAAAAACGTCTTTATCTATGGCCTCTATGAGCCGTTCCCAATTGAACGTGACCTGATACTCGCCCTGAAAGAGACCGCAGAACAATTTGTATACGCGGTTCCGTATATGCCAGATTCACGGTGCTTTGCAGATGATGGATCGTGGCTTGGGATTGTACCCGAACAGGATCTAAGCAACCAAATACCCCCGCTTGCCCGGTACTTTGATGAAAAGCCGCTTTCAACAGGGGGTATCACCATCACCGCAAACAGGTACCGCACTCCTGAAGAAGAACTCCGCGGGATTGCAGGCCATATACGGAACAGAATCGAAGAGGGGTCAGCACCCGGCGATATCATGGTGCTCTTCCCGGCAATTGCGGATAGTATCGCCCTCGTTAAGGAGATTTTTCCTGATTTCGGGATACCCGTCTCCACCTCCACCGGAAAACCCCTGATCAGATCCCAGCTTGCTGGAGCACTCCTGAAGGTGCTTGAGACGCCTGCCTTCGGGTTTCGAAGGGAGGATCTGATCGCACTCCTCATGTCACCCTATACCCCGTGCCATACCAGGCAGCAGAACATATCGCAGAGACTACAGGGATCTGCTGCCGATATCCTCTCCCGGAAAGCCGGCGTCTCTGCCGGAGCAGCAGACTGGCAGCACCGGATAGCAGCATACATCCATTCAAAAGAGACGGAATATGCCGGATTTTCCGGGAGCAGAGCAAAACATGGAGAAGCTGAGATACGGAGCATGAGAGAACTTCATGCCGGGATCCTTTCACTGATAGAGGAACTACAGAGACTCCCAGACATTGAGACACTCTCCGGACACCTGGCCGCATACCGGGATATGCTTGAACGCTTCGCATTCCCCGTCTTCAGCTCCACCGAAGACGATGAGCTGGCTATCGAAGAGGAGGCAGCATTCCTGGCTTTTATCGGTGTCCTTGACAGGCTTGCAACTGCGGCAACCTGCATTCCGGAGAAGAAGATCCCGGCGGGATCGTTTCTCTCCCTGCTGACAAATGCCGTCTCCGCAACCCGCCTGCCCACAATACAGAACAGAAACGCAGTCCAGGTCCTTGGCATCCGGGAAGCCCGTCATCTCAGAACCCCCCACCTCTTCATTGGCAATCTCACCGATGGAGCCTTACCCCGGCTTGAGACCAGGCTTCCCCTCTGCACAAACCTCGAAACCCGCATGCTTCAGACCCTCTCAGGAAAAGAACTCCTCCGCGAGGAGCGCTACTACTTCCTTGCAGCAATTGGAACAGCCACAGAGCGTATCACCCTGTCGTATCCCGAATCTGACGGAGAGGGTGTCCATCTCCGGTCAGGATTCATGGACGGCCTGCTGGAAGAAGAAGATGCAGGCAGGTTCAGCCACCATTCACGCAGGGGAAGAACAGAACATGCAGGCAAACTCCTGAGCAGAAATGAGATCATGCCTGCCTCTCAGCTGCTCCCCTCCCAGCTTAATCCGGCATCGGTTGCCCGGCGGATCAACATGGAAACATACCACCGGAGAGGACGGGCAGCTTCATCCTATGACGGGATCATCGGGGATGACCCCGCCATCACCGCTGCCCTCATCAGGCGGTTTGGGAGCGATGCCGTCTATTCGGTCTCGGCACTTGAAAGATATGCAGCCTGTCCATTCTCATTTTTTGCAGGAAATGTCCTGGGAATTGAGGCACTGCCTGAGGCAGAGCCTGATCTTGGCAGTCTCGAACGCGGCAACCTGATCCACAGGATCCTCTACCGGTTCTTCAGGGAGAGGACGAAGAGCAATACGCCACATATCTCAGAAGAGAATCTGGATGCCGCACTCCAGGAGATGAGGGCAATAGCCGGTGAGGAGATAGGAAGTTACGGGAGGAGAAACCCGATATGGATTGTTGAGAGCGAAAAGTTACTCGGTTCAGTTGAGATCGGCCCCGGATTCCTTGCAGCGTTCCTTGAGTACGAACTGAACCTGGCAAAATCCCCATTTGTCCCGTCACATTTTGAGTGTTCATTTGGTCTACCCCTGCTCCACGGGGACGACTCTGTCTCTATTCCCGACCCGATCACCATTCCCCTTGACGACGCATCCGGCTCCATCCGGCTCCGCGGGAGGATCGACAGGATCGACAGGACACCGGACGGCAGGTTCTGTGCAATCGATTACAAAACCGGAAAAACACCCGGATATGGCGATATTACGAGTGGGAAGAAACTCCAGCTCCCCCTCTATATCAGGGCTGTTGAGCTCTGGATGGGACTTTCCGGTGCCGGGGGCGCCTATTATGCAATGAAGCAGGGAGAGATCCAGTGCCGGGCAGTGATCCGGGATCCTTCAGCAGATGAGCTCTTTGCACCCTTCGTCAGGGTCAGAGGGGGAGCCAGCCGCCCCCTTGCGGACGTTATTGCAGACACGCTTGCAAATGTAGGGAACTACCTGGAAGGTATCCGTTCAGGGCAGTTCCCGATAGTCAGTGATCCAGGCGCCTGCCCGGCGTACTGCCAGTTCAAATCCATCTGCCGGTTCGATGAGAGACGGCTCTACGAGGGAGATGAGCCATGAAACCTCTCACAGAACGGCAGGCTGAAGCGGCACTGAACCATGACCAGAGCCTCTGTGTGGTTGCGGGAGCAGGCACCGGAAAGACGCATCTCCTTGTTCAAAAATATCTCGACCTCCTGGAGAGCAGGGGTGTCGCAGTTGGTGAGATTCTTGCCCTCACCTTCACCGAGAAGGCAGCAGCCGAGATGAAAGGCCGGATCAGAGAGGCTGTCATCGCAAAAGAGGAGCTATCGGAGATCCATGATGATCTGAATTTTGCACAAATCTCAACCTTCCATTCCTTCTGTGCCCAGGTTCTAAGGGAGTTTTCCATAGAAGCCGGAATAAACCCCGGATTCACCGTCCTTGACGATCTGACCCTGAAGACGATCCGGGAAGATGCGATCCGGGAACTTCTCTATACCGAGGCAGGAGAAGAGGAGAATACAAGCCTCATCTCAGTTCTCAGGCTGATCACCCCTGGCGAACTACGCAGCCACCTGGAGACGCTGGATGAAGAGCGGGAGTTCGCAGAGGAGTTCTTCAGGTTACTGGAAAAAGACGAGGATCAGGTGCTTGCTGCATGGCAAGCATCCGTCACCGCATACCGCAGGCAGACAATCCGTGAATATACAGGCAGCAGAGTATTTCAGGCACACCTCAGGACACTCGCCGATCTCGCCCGCCGCTACCCCGGCACCCATGATCCGGCCATGCAGTATCTCCGCGAGATCGAATCCTGTATCCCTGATATCACAACCGCACCCGATCCTGAGATTTCTGAAGCAGTCTTCCCCGGGCTGATCAGGATTCACCAGCAATTCAGGGCGGGCTTTGGACAGAAGAAGAACTGGGAGGCAGAAGACCTTGTCCTTGTCAGGGAAACCTTCAGACGTCTCAAAACGATGCTGCTTGAGCATGCGGATCTGCTGACCATCTCCTGTCTCCCTGACGATCCATTCACACAGGCAACTGTTGCGTTTCAGAAAGATCTTGGCAGAGTCTTCCAGCTCTATACCGGTTCTCTGGATGCTGCAAAGAAGCGGATGAACGGGCTCGACTTTACTGATCTGATCCGCTACACCAACCGGCTCTTCAATGAGAACGATCTCCTTGTTGAGAAGCATTTCAGGCAACGTTTCCGCTATATACTGGTCGATGAGTACCAGGATACCGATCCCATCCAGAGCAGTATCATCCAGAGGATCATCGGCGATACGACTGTACAATCTGATCGGCTCTTCATTGTCGGCGATCCAAAGCAGTCGATCTACCTCTTCAGGAGAGCGGATGTAACCCAGTTTGCAGATACCCGGACCCTGATCAAAGCGAACCTTCTGGGGAGTGAGGTTGCGCTTGACAGAAACTTCCGGAGCACACCCGAAGTGATGGGGTTTGTGAATTATCTCTTCTCAAACCTGATGCAGGAGTCAGAGAAACCCTGGGAGTTCCCATACCAGCTGCTTGAAACAGAGAGACGGGAAGAGACCGGATCCATAACACTCCTGCTTGCAGATAGCGGGGAGGATGCGCTTGAAACCACACGCAATGAAGCCGAACTGGTAGCCCAAAAGATACTGTCCCTTGTCTCGTCAGAGGCGATGCCTATCTACTGGAGTATGGATGGCACCAAACTCGCGTCCACGCGCCCAGCAGGCTATGGTGATATCGCCATTCTTATCGAACGAAGAACAAAACTCCCCATCTTCGAGTGGGCGCTCCGAAAACATGGCATTCCACTCACCATCCATGCTGGTACCGGCTTCTACCAGCAGCAGGAGGTTCTTGACGTCTTCTCCATTCTCTCGTTCTTACTGAATGAAGCAGATGATCTGGCACTCTTTGGTGCACTCAGATCCCCCTTCATCGGGCTCTCGGATGCCGATATCTTCTCGATACGCGAACTGGGATCCAGGTACCAGAGCCTGTTTGCCAGTTGTGCCGCATATGCCAGGGCATATCCAGAGTCCGGGTGTGCAGATGCCCATCGTCTCCTCTCCCAATGGAAAGCCGCTGCAGGACGGTTGGAACCAGTCGATCTCCTCAGCCTGATAACCAGGGAGTCAGGAATCCATGCAGTTTATGCCGGCATTCCCGGTGGAGAGAAGGCAGTTGCCAATATCGAAAAGATACTGCAGAAAGCACGGGGAAGCAGATCAAACCTCTCAGAGTTTGTGAGGATGATCAATCTTGCAATCTCCGGGGAATCTGACGAAGCCGGAGCCCAGATCGATCTCTGTTCGCAAAACGCCGTCCTCATCATGACAGTGCACGCATCAAAGGGTCTTGAGTTTCCAGTTGTTGTTGTCCCCGAACTCAACCAGACGATCAGCTACACCGGCAAAAGCCTGATGATCGCCGATCCCCTCCATCTCGGAGTGACACTCCCGGATACCGGAGATCAGTTCAGGCGGAAGAAGACACCGGTTCTCACAATGCTCCAGGATATACATCGCCGGAAAGAAGCGGCCGAGAGGCGGCGGTTGTTGTATGTTGCAACGACCCGGGCAAAAGATCACCTGATCCTCTCGGGAGTCGTCCCGGATGAACCTGCAGTTGACCTCTCTGCCTGCAGGAGCCGTATGGACTGGATCGCATGCTCTCTTGACCTTGGTGAAGAGAGCATCAGAAAGAGATGCTGTATGATCACTCCCCCTGGTAGCAGCAGGCAGCTACCTGTTGCACTCTGCCGGGAGCCGGGGCCGCTTCCCTCTCACAGTACCATAACAGAACCCGTCCCAATTGATATCAGCAGTATTCCGGCCAGGATTTTAGCCGGCACTCCGGAGCCCGAAGCAGGTGCAGTCATTGAGGTTGAACAGGAGAAGCCACGCTATGCGGCAAGCCGGATAACCAGTGATGCTCCAGGCCCCCGTCTCCGGGCAGACCCTTCATGGATCAATGCCCGTGCCCGAAGCAAAGGGCTGGGTGCAGCAGAACGGGGAACCATACTGCATGAAGTCTTTGAAGGGAAGACGGCGGAGAACGTCCTGAAACGGCATGGGATTTCTGATTCCGCATACGCAGCAGAGCTTGAGAGCGCCTATGCGGCGTTCTGCAGATCAGCAATCATTGCAGGATGCAGAGAAGAGCATTGCGAGGTGCCATTCAGCACGATTGCCTATGGTGTGCATTTTACCGGTACGATCGATCGTCTCGTGAAACAGCACGACACGACCTGGGTGCTCATCGACTACAAGACAGGCGGGTGCACTGACAAGGCAATCGATTCATACCAGGTCCAGATGGCAGTGTACCGGCATGCAGCAGAAGCAATCATCGGGGAGCCTGTCACACCATACCTCTACTTCGCAGACAGTAACCGCTGGATTTTGATCACTATCGACGAAGACGAGGTCGAAAGGCGGATCAGGAGACATCTGGAACGCGAGGAACTCTCAGGCAAGCGGCCACACCTGATCTGAAGATCAGCTTGGAGCCAAAAAGATTATGCAGAGGCAGGAAGAGGGGATAAACCAGAACGGGGTGGTTAGACCCGGAACTGGCAGCGTGCTGCTCCTTCCTCGATCATACGTGCGAGTTCGGCTGCCCTCCTGCATATACCCACGATCAGATCTGGTTCACATGAGAACGTGTCTGATCCCTCAGAGGACTGCCTGGCGATCACCGTAAGGAGCCGCGAGAGCTGCTCAGGTGTCGCCCGCCGCATCGCAAGCGGCTGATCCCTGAGCTGGCGGGCTTCCCTGGATTCTGACCAGGAGATCCAGTCCAGATCCGGATCCACCCACCCAAGACGAGAGACGGTTTCGATAAACTGGTCTTTTGCATCCAAAGAGAGAGAGCGTGGGGCTGCCTCACCCCCAGGATCATCAAGGGTGCAGAAACACAGCCCCGGTTCATCACAGTCTGTCAGGCAGTCGGAAAGCCCCTTCAGGCGGTGAAGCAGCCCGGCAGTACCCGCATCCGTATCAGTATCATTTGTGGAGGCAGGGGTGGATTTATCCGGTACAGGCACAGAAAAATATTCTCTACTCAGAGAGGGAAGAAACTTTGCCAACACCATGCACCTTCGTGGAGTTTTTATAAGAGGGATGACAGTGGTTTTCACTTTCACCCTCCGCTCACTTTTCTTATATAGTCCAGAAACCGAGTATAGTATGCCGGGAGCATCCGGGGGAAGGAGTCTGTTGCAACCCAGCTCTTCCTGCTGTTCCTGTGCAACCCCCCATACTGTATTTTATCATATCCAGATCCACCATTTTTTCGTCACCGCCAATTCTTGTGTTGATGACTGGCTGAGCTGCTCTCTGCAACAGGGTCAGAGATAGCCGGGCAATCCTGCGGTGCAGGAGTCAGAGAGTCGGGTTCAGGGTTCCGGCTAATACCTGACGCATCCGGACGGCTTTCGTCGTGTTTTGGGCAATCAGGTTTTGTTGAAAGAGAAGCGACAATGAATCAGCTTTTGCTTCGAAACAATCTCCCGTTCTGGTAGTTGCTGTGACGTTTGGTCGTTGCTATGAAGAGAAGACAGTACCAGTCTGGTGTGGTGAGTTTGTTTTTTAGAATAAGACGGTTGTTTTTAGAATAAGAAGGGTGGTATTGGCAGCGTTGAACAGTTCCCGGGGACTCGC
>NZ_JBCEXH010000014.1 GCF_038751955.1 Methanocalculus natronophilus
CCGGAAACCTCCGGGATATCATCACCGCGTTGCAGGACAATACTATACGCACGCCTGTGATATATAGGTTGTTGATTGATCTGATCATGGTTCGAAAAATACCTCCAGATTGGCCTTCATTTCATTTCGGATACCAGCGTGCAGGATCAGAACCGGAAACCCTCTGCAGGCAGGGTCAGGGCACTCCTCTCTTGAGGCAGAAAAACCCATGAATGCCGTTTATTCAAGAAAATAACCTTCTATACCGGAAAAGCACGATCCGGAATCCTCCCCTGCCACGGCCCGAAATACCGCTAAAAAGCAGAAATTGCCAACCAGGCACGCGCATACAGGCAGACAGGAGACAACCATGGGAGCAGGGCAGTCGCAAGAAGGGGAGAGAAGAATAAACCCGGATATGCCCTGATAACAGTGCACGATTGCCGGGCAGTTATCGTTACTACGTAGTTCCGGGAAGGTTCAAACGCAAAAGCAAGAAGCCTCTGAATCGATACACCCGGAGCAGGGAGCGCAACGAAGAAGCCGGTACGAGAGAAGAGATGCCTGGATAAGAGATGCCTAGATGACAGACGCAGGTATCCGCGCAACAAAGATCTCCCCATAGAACTCCTCCTGGAGGAGATCCACCTGGTCTTCGAGCATCAGGAAGAGAACCGGAATATAGACCTCGTAGAGGGGGCAGTTTATCTCAGAGGCAAGTCGCGACAGAGGAACAGGATCCGATCCATTGGGATCGAGCAGGAGGAGCGTCGAATATATCCTGGACGAAATCTCATCGAATGCCTCTTCATGGGCGATCTCCACGACATCTTCAGCAATAACCAGATCATCCTCATCATCATAGGGCAGATGCCGCCGCCTCTGCCGGCGCCGCTCCTCTTTTTCTGCGAGCTTCAGCTGCGTAATCAGTTCATACAGGGTAATTGGCCGTGTACGGTACTCCTTTCGCCGAATCCGCCGCTGAATCTCACGCTCAAGCGCCTCGATGGGACCAGGAAGCGGCGCATCACCATCACTCTCAAAATCCTCAGGCGCGAAGAGATCCGCATCATCCACACCCTGATCCGCATCATCCTCATCACCGGCTGACTGCTCAAGCAGGGCATCAGACTTCATCCTGAGCAGGATCGACGCATAGAGAAGGGTTCTGCCGGAGATCCGGAGATCCAGTTCACGCCTCCGCTCAAGCTCGCTCAGAAACCGGTCGGTCACAAGAACGATATCAATATTCCAGGGGTCAATCTCCCCGTCTTCAGCCATCCTGACCAGGATCTCAACCGGCTCTTCAGCCATTGCTCTTCACACCGGTAACAAGCGTGCTCTTATCCGGCCTGATAGTCACCCCGATAATCCGGTCTGCACCCTGGATCATCGGCTTCCTAAGCGAGATCGAGATAAACTGCGACGTCTCTGAGAGGCTTTTGATCATATGCGCGATACCTTCCACATTTGAGCCGTCAAGATGCATATCCACCTCATCAAGCCCGTAAAACGGCGCTGGCATGTACCGCTGGATCGAGAATATCAGGGCAAGCGTCACAAGCGACTTTTCGCCCCCGCTCATCATATTCAGCCGCCTCACCTCCTTGTCCTGTGGGTGTACCTCAAAGGTGAGACCACCGCTGAAGGGATCCTCCTCATTTTCGAGGATTAATCGCCCCCACCCCCGCGCAAGCCTGGCATAGATATCTTTGAAATTTCCATCTATTGCAACAAATGTCGAGAGGAAAGCTTCACGCTTCATCCGCTCAAAACCCTCAATCCGCTCGATTAAATCTGCGCGTTCACGGGAGAGGATATCCTTCTTCTCAGTCCGCTCAAGAACCCTTGCAGTGGTCCGATCATACTCTTCTATCGCGAGCATATTCACCGCACCAATCTTTCGGATCTTCTGCTCTGTTGTGGCGATCCCATCATCAATCTCTTCCATTGAGAGATCGCATTCGATATCTCCTGTTTCCGGAGCAAGAGCAGCTATCTCTTCTGCAAGCGCTTTCTGCCGCTCCTGCAGCGCCTCAACCTGAATTGTATGCCGCTCTTTCTCATTGGTATGCTGGATAATCCGGCGTTCGACTGCGGAGATCTCCTCATCAAGATCACTCCTCTTCTGCCTGAGCGTCTCAATCTCATCTGAAAACTGCCGCTGCTCCTCCTCAAGCGAGGATATCCGCTCACGGGACTCAGCAATCTCTTCTTCAAATGCCCTGTTCTCGGCCTCAAGCCTGATATTTGCCTCATTGAGCGCTTCTTTCTCGGCAGTCATCTCCTCGATACGTTTCGAGAAGTACTGCCGTTCACGCTGGAGATCCGCAATATCCGCTTCCTTATTCCTGAGACGCCGCTCAATATCCTCAATAGATCGTTTCAGTCCTGAAAAGACCTCTGCAAGCCGGATGGCGTCCGACTCCTCCATCCGTCTCCTGATCTCCTCTATATGCGCATTTGTCGCAGAGATCCGGTCTGTGAACCCGTCAATCTTCTCTTCAAGATCAGCAATCTCCCCGGCGATCTCTGCTTCCCCTCCCTCAAGAGCAGCAAGAGCAATTGAAAGCTCGTCAATCTCGCTGTCAAGCTGGACAATCCGCTTGCCATACTCATCCACGATCAGTTCATGCCGTGCTGCCTTCTGCTCATTTGCCTGCCGTTCATCCCTGAGCGCCTCTGCAGCTGACGCCTGCCGTGCAATTGAGGCTGACAGGTCCTCCTCCTCCTGCCGAAGCCCCTGGAGCCGCTCTGAAAGGGCACTCATCTCGCGATCAACAGCTGCTCCGAACCCTTTCATATCGCGCCGTATGGAGCCTCCTGTCATCGCCCCGGTACGCTCAAGCAGTTCTCCCTCAAGGGTCACCATCCGGTGCCTGCCAAGAAGCTTTCTTGCATGCTCCATGGTGTCGATAACAACCGTTGTTCCAAAAACAAGGAAAAATGCCCGCTCATATGCCGGATCGTATTCCAGCAGCCGGATCGCATAATCAACAACGCCTTTTCCTTCAGGAGGAGGAAGCGGCGGCGGAACCCTGAGCTTCTCAAGAGGAAGGAAGGTGGCACGGCCAAGGCGCCCATCCTTGAGAAACCTGATCGCATCTGCTGCAACCGAATCATCAGTCACCACAACATGATTGATCTTCCCTCCCGCTGCGACATTCAGTGCGGTAGCATACTCCGGAGGAGCTTTTCCAAGCCGGGCAATGGTTCCGTATACCCCATCCATTCCGAGAACCGCTTCAACTGCACGGCCGCCTGCATCACCATGCGCCTGCTGCTGTGCCTCAAGCTGCATCAGTTTCTTCTCAAGTGAACGGACTTCTGAAGAGACATCCTCCCTGGAACTCCGAAGCACCATCAGTTTCTTCTCAACTGCAGAGAGCTCTTTCTCGTTTGCCTCCTGGTCGCGCCTGATGCCGTCAAGCACAGATTCCGCCTCGCGAACCTCCCGTTCCTTCAGAGCCCGCTCATCTGTTGCAGCCTGGAGGCGGGGAGCAAGCCTCTCTCGTTCGGATACCCGGAGCCTGCTTCTCTCGATAACAGCATCCTTCTCGGAGAGAAGCCGGGAACGTTCTTCCTTCAGCCCTTCAAGCTCCTGCATGCAGGAGAAGATCTCAGCCTGCCCACCCTCCGAATCTTTGGTGGCAGCAGCAAGTTCGGCTTCCGTCTTCTCCATCCTGGCTTTTGCCTGGGAGAGCTCCATGCCAAGATTTGCCCTGTCAATTGAGAGTGCCCGGATACTATCGGTCCGCTCTTTGACTGTTGCCTCTGAACGCCGGATATCAGCGAACTTCCGGTTTAGTGCTTCAAGATTGGATTCCCGGTCCCGGGTGTTCCGGGTTATCCCCTGTTCGGCAGTCCTGATCAGCCCTTTTGCTTCCTCAATCAGGGAGAGGAGCCTGAGATATTCAGGCCCGCTTTTCCTTTTGATCTCTTCATCGAGCTCATGAATCTCTCCACGGAGAAAACCCTTCTCATGCTCATCATGATCGATATCATCATTTGCGCGGGAGATGCCCAGTTCATGTTCACCAATCAGGCGGTCAATCTCACCTTCTTCCCGCCTCTTCTCACGCAGGGTTGCAAGATTCCGCATGGCGCAGAACCGATCAAGGTCCTCCTGCAGAGCCCGGTATGCAAGGGCTTCTTCCCGCTCCACCCGGAGAACCTCCTGCCGTTCAACCAGTTCATGCAGGAGGATCTCCTCACGCTCAATCCGCCACCGCACCACATCAAGTTCGGCCATCGACTGATCACGCTTCTGATCGAATTCGGAGACGCCTGCTATCTCGTCGATGATCTTGCGCCGTTCCATATCGGACATCTCCATGATGCGGGCGACATCTCCCTGCATCACCACATTATATCCCTGGGGCCTGATTCCGTGGCGTGAGAGAAAGGAGAGGACGTCCCCCTGTTTACAGAGACGTCCATTTAAGTAATTATAGGAGTAATAGCCGTTCGCTGTCCGCTTGATCCTTCGGGTGATCCGTGTTCCGTCAGAGAAGCCGACAACAACCTCGGCGGTGTTTTTTGATGAGGTGGTATTGATCAGGTCAGTTAAGCGCTCTGCACGGAGACCCCGGGCAGAGGTGATACCAAGCGCAAAAAGAATACTGTCGAGGATATTGCTCTTCCCCGAACCATTCGGCCCTGAAACGACAGTAAACCCTGTTTCAAGCGGGATTTTCGTCTTTCGGGCGAAAGATTTGAAGTTGTCGATCTCAAGCTGCGTGATGTGCAAGGATCATACTCCTTCAACCCTTCAGATTATTTCCTGCGGCGGATGGTGCGTGAAGACCTGGTATCATCGCCTTCTTCGTCCTTCCCGTCAGAGCCGCCTGTGACATCGGCATCATCGGGTGCTTCATAGATCTTACTCTCGATCTTTCCTTTCTTCATCTGTGTCGCAGGCGCATACCCGCTGCTTGCCACGATATAATCGTTCCGGACCCGCTTTTCCGGCTTCAATGTACCATCAGGCTGCATGATCAGCTCCATATCAGCGGTATCGACCGGCGGTTCAGTCTCTGGTGCTGGTGATGCGCCACGTGATTCCTGCTGCTGTTCCCGTGACCGGGGAGGCTCACTTTCAGAGAAGACCCGCTGCCGGGAGCGGGGATCCCGTCTCCTCTGTTTCGGATCTTCCTCTGACACCTCTTCCTGTTCTATTGGCGGGGATGGTGGCACACCTGCCGCACCCTTATCACGCTCTTCGACATTCCTGACAATCTTTCGTGTAACCGATTTGAGATCCAGTGTCTCATCCATCAGCCCTTTGAGCATTGCCTCAAGTTCCCGCACTTTTTTCTCAAGTGCAGTAATCCGCTCATCCAGTACCCCGCCGGCAACCCGGACCGGCTCATCTTCGCGCTTCACCTTCTCCATCTCCCGTTCCTTCTCCTCAAGCTCATGTTCAAGAAACTTCATTCGTGCATCCATTCTTCGCCCACAACCCCTCATTTGTAAGATCTGACTCACGGATGATAATGCTTTGCCTTCGCTGTTTACAAGAAAGGATATTACCTTTTTACCACCATTTCTATTTATATGTCATTCCTTGAACGCGACGATCCGGATGTCGCAGCTATTATAGAACGAGAACGGCAGAGACAGGTCTTCGGACTTGAGTTGATTGCATCTGAAAATGTTGTGACCCGTGCGGTCATGGAAGCCACAGGCTCGATCATGTGTAATAAATACGCTGAGGGGTATCCAGGCAAGCGCTATTATGGCGGCTGCGAGTTCCATGACGAGGTTGAGAACCTGGCACGGGAGAGGCTCTGCAGGCTCTTCTCAGCTGAACACAGCAATGTCCAGGCGCATTCCGGAAGCCAGGCAAACCAGGCAGTCTATTTTGCAACCATCCAGCCAAAGGACGCCATCATGAGCCAGAGCCTGACCCAGGGCGGCCATCTCTCCCATGGATCTCCTGTGAACATCAGCGGGAAGCTCTATGATGTACATCCATATGGTGTCGACTATGAGAGCGAGGTGCTTGATTATGGCGCAATTGCTGAGATGGCACGAGAGGTGAAACCGAAGATGATCGTCTGTGGTGCCTCAGCATACCCGCGTGAGATCGATTTTGCGGCCTTTGCCGAGATCGCAGAAGACGTGGGTGCCGTCTGCATGGCAGATATCGCTCATATCGCCGGACTCGTCGCAGCAGGCATCCATAATTCACCTGTCAGTGTCTGTGACTATACCACCACCACCACCCATAAAACACTCCGCGGTCCACGCGGGGGTGCGATCCTCTGCCGAAAAGAGGATGCACAGATGATTGACAAATCCATCTTCCCCGGTCTCCAGGGCGGCCCCCTGATGCATGTTATTGCAGCAAAAGCCGTCTGTTTCAAAGAGGCGCTGAAGCCTGATTACAAGGAGTATGCAAAACAGGTCGTGAAGAATGCCAAAGTGCTGGCTGACACACTGGCAGACAATAATCTCCGCCTCTGTTCAGGTGGGACAGATAACCATCTCGTCCTCCTCGACCTCTCGGACCAGGGCATCACCGGGCTTGAAGCAGAGGATGCACTCGGGCTTGCGGGGATCACTGTGAATAAAAATACCATACCGCGTGAGAAGCGGAGTCCGTTTGTCACATCCGGCCTGCGTGTCGGTACTCCAACCGTCACCTCACGCGGCATGAAAGAAGATGAGATGAAACTGATAGGTGACTGGATTGGAAAAGTCATAAACAACATACAGAACGATTCAGTCATCAGAAAAGTGAAAGAGGAAGTCGCGGAGTTCTCCGGAAAATACCCCCTCTATCCTGATGCATCATGATCCTTGATGGAAAAAAGACGAGTGAAAAGCGGCTCCATATCCTTAGGGAGAAGATAGAAGAGTCGGGGATCTACCCCCGGCTCGCAACGGTCCTCGTCGGATCAGACCCTGCCTCAGAGCTCTATGTCAGGATGAAACACCGTGCCTGCGAACAGGTGGGTATCGGGTCAATCGGAGTCGACCTGCCAGCAGAATCAACGACCGGGGAGGTGCTTGACGCTGTCCGGAGGCTCAATGAAGACAGCCAGATCAGCGGTATCCTGGTGCAGCTCCCGCTTCCGCCACAGGTTGACACCCATACGATCATCGAAGCCGTTGCTCCTGAGAAGGATGTCGACGGGTTCCACCCCCTCAACCTTGGGAGGCTCTTCTCCGGAACACCGGTTTTTGCCCCCTGCACCCCGCTTGGCGTCATGAATCTCCTCTCCGAGTACGATATCGAAATTGCCGGGAAGAATGCCGTTGTCATCGGGAGGAGCATCGAGGTTGGCCGCCCGATGGCCGCGCTCCTGACAAATGCCGATGCAACGGTCACCATCGCTCATTCAAAGACAGTTGATCTTGCGTCCATAACCCAGCAGGCAGATATTGTGGTGGCAGCAGTCGGGCGTGCCCGGTTTGTCACAGCAGAGATGATTGGCTGGGGCGCAACAGTCATCGATATCGGTACAAACTACGATGAGGAGAAGAAGCTCTGCGGTGATGTGGACTTTGCGATGGTCGAGCCAAAAGCCGCAGCAATCACCCCGGTACCAGGAGGTGTTGGTCCAATGACGATAGCCACCCTGATGGAGAACACCTTCACCGCCGAAAAGATGAGGTCATGCGGACCGTTTCCATAAATAAACTCAGGATCGGGGGGAACAACCCGGTCCGGCTGATGGGCGTCATCAATACAAGCCCTGAATCTTTTTACCGGGGATCATTTGTCCCTGAAGGAAGCGTCCTTGCCTCTGCCACAGAGATGATCCAGGCGGGTGCTGATATCATTGATGTTGGTGCACGGAGTACTGCACCCGGGAGCAGGCAGATCAGTGTTGCTGAAGAGTGCAGCCGCCTTGAACTGACACTCACCGAACTTCGTGGATCAGGTATTCCGGTCTCTGTCGATACAATGCATGCAGCCGCCCTTGACCTGGCTCTTACGTACGATATTGACGCCATAAATGACATCCATGGCCTCTCAGATGAGAAATACGCAGCTATCGCTGCCGATTCGGGTCTGCCTGTCATCGCAATGGCAGCAGACCGTGAGCCGGGGGATGCTCGTGGTGCAGATGAGACGCTGCAAGCCCTGCAGCGTGTCAGCAGCCGTGCAGAACAGTATGGGATTTTGGATCTGATCCTGGATCCGGGGATCGGCAGATGGGTGCCGATCCGGCAGACTGACGATGACTGGGATCTCTGCCGCCGGTTTCATGAGTTCAGTTCCCTCGGGCGGCCTCTCCTCGCTGCTATTTCCAGGAAAAGCTTTATTGGAGATCTGCTGGCAAAGCCGGCAGAAGAGAGGCTGTCCGGGAGCCTGGCACTGACTGCCCTTTTGATTAATGCTGGTGCGGATATGGTCAGGGCGCATGACATCCGGGAGACGGCTGACCTGATTGCAATCTGTAACCACCTGCTCGGGAGGTCCGGATGAATACCTCGTTTTCTGTCCATGGCGTCAAGACCGGTCTCCTCAGGCCCGGAGATGATATCACGGAGCGGATTATCCGGGCAGCTGAGGGTGATTGCGGGATTGAAGACAGGGATATTATTGTCATTGCAGAATCCGCACTCGCATCTGCAGAAGGCCGGATCATCAGTCTTGCCGACGTTATCCCCGGCAAAGAGGCAGAGAAGTATGCAGAAGAGTACAGCATGGATCCCCGGGTCGCAGAGATCGTCATTTCTGAATCTGATGAAATAATAGGCGGCATTCCGGGATTTCTGCTCTGCATCAAGGATGATACCCTTCTCCCAAACGCCGGTGTTGACGGGTCGAACACGCCGGAAGGAACAATAGTCCCTCTCCCGGCAGATCCAAACGGATCCGCATCCCGGATCAAAGCCGGTATCCGCGAGAAGACCGGATCTGATGTCGCGGTGTTGATTATTGACTCCAGGACCCATGCAATGCGGCTTGGTGTCTCGGGGGTCACCATCGGCTGCTCGGGGATGAATGCGGTCACCGACTGCCGGGGCAAAAGCGATCTCTATGGCAGGACGCTTGAGGTGACCCGGCGTGCCGTCGGCGACTGTATCGCATCAGCTGCTGAACTGGTCATGGGCGAAGCAGATGAATGTATACCTGTTGTGATCGTCCGGGGGCTTTCTGATCTGGTCGGTGAAGGAGACGGGATCGAGACGATTGCACCTGATGAATGCCTCTTTATGGGCGCGATGATGAAAAAAACAAGAGACGCCTGAACCGCACCTGGTCAGGACTCTTCTCTTGTCACACCCACCCGGCCCTTCTCTTCAACAACCGTGAACCCCAGATCTTCGAGAAACGCTCTTGCTCGCCCCTTTCCATGAATCAGCACCTCGGCAAGATCCTCTTTCTCATCGATATCGGTTGAGAGGCGGAACGAGTCGATCATCTCAACAGAAAAGCCGCACTTCTCTGCCATCGCCAGGTGTTTCCTGAAGCTCGAGCCATAGTACTGCGCCCTGAAGCACCCGGGCCGTTTCAGGAAGATGACATTTGTGCCACCGCCCCGGCCAGGAACAATCGCCATATCCGCTTCTGTTGCCAGCACCCGCTGAAGTGTTGTGGCCGTCACAAGCGGGAGATCCGCCATGATGATCAGTGCCGGACAATGAAACTGCGGGATCGCCCAGTCGATTGCCTCGTTCAGCCCTTCATTCCGCACCGCGACAAGTGCACGCTCACAGGTATAGGGAGACGTGGTGAGGAGCGTCGCAGAACACCCGGTCCGGTTCACAGCAGCCACAACATCCTCAAGCATCATTGCAGCAAAACGTTCCCGCTCCTCCTGGCTCAGGATGCAGGAGAGCCGGGTCTTTGGATTAACCGGCTTGAACGGAATCAGGGCATGGAAGTACATTGATCAGGGTATACCGAAGAAGAATTAATAAGGATCGATCCGGGATCACTCCCACCTGTGCATATATCCCCGTGCCGGGAGAACTTCCCCACGTACAAGGATCTCCCTGTCTGCAGTGACGATTCCAATGGGGGTTGCATCGACACCGGCGATTGGGAGCCGCTCCTGTGGAACTGTCGCAATCAGTTCAAAATCTCCTCCGCCATAGAGGAAGAGGGTTTCGGCATCTTCAGGAGGCAGGCCAGGGATGAGCGGGAAGAGCCCGGGATCGAGTGAGAAGCCGACACCGGAGGCACGGCTGAGATCATAGAGGGAGAGAGCAATACCATCTGAGAGATCCATCATTGAGGTTGCCCCGCCCTCTGAGAAGGCCTTTCCTTCTGCGACACGCGGTACCGGGGTGACCAGGTGCGTCCGGAACCGTTCGTCCCCGAGCAGACCGGCTTCTGCCCTGCCCGGCATGCCGGTGACACAGACGATATCCCCGGGCCGTGCGCCGGAACGCCTGAGTATCCGATCCCAATCCACAAACCCGATCCCGGTGGAGACGATTGTGAGCTCATCATGGCGATCGATATCGCCTCCTGAGACCCGTGCACCAACAGAACGGCAGGCTGCAGCCGCACCCCTGGTGATACCGGCAAGCCGGTCCGGGGAGTCGAGACCGACTGCCATCAGGAGATCAGTTGGATCAGCAGCCATCGAGGCGATATCGGAGAGCGTGACAGCTGCTGCCATCCACCCGATCTCATAATCGGTCATACCAGTCGGAAAATCTGTTGTCTCGTGGAGCATATCAGTTGATACAACAAGATACCGGTCATTGATATCCAGAACAAGGCAGTCGTCCCCTGTCTCCTGCTCACCAATGATCCCGCGGATTGAGTCAAGCAGTCTTCTGTCATCCACCTTTCCTCACCTCACGTTCCCGCATCGACCGGTAGTCCCGGAAGAGACCCTCAATCGACTCTGCTTTCTTATCCCTGATATATTGCTCCTGTTCATCCTGCCACTGCCTGTGCCGCTGTAGAAGGCGATTGCCGGGACACGCGCCGATTGAGCCCTGCAGCCTGATGCCAAGACCATCCCCGTCAAGAAGAGGAATCCCGGCTTCACGGAACGCGACAACGAGATCGCTGTTCAGGTGCGTTCGATCCGGTACAATCACGCCTGCTATCATCGTCTCAGCAAGTTCACGGACTGCATTCATACCCCATCCATCGGTTCTCAGAAGATAGATCCAGTCATCCGGAAGCGCGCCCATCTCAGATCTGAGTCGCCTGATTGCATCACGCGAGAGTGCCTCCAGCACCTTCAGGGGCACAAGATCCTCACCCTGCTTCAGGTCAGCATACGTCTTCAGCCGCTCAAGCTGTTTTCTGAGGCTTTTATTCCGCCTCTCCTCTCTCCTGAGATAGCGTTTCTGGTTGCTGATGATACCCTCAAGCCGCGATATTTCCGCATCGCGGCGGATCTTCTCTTTTCCCTTTGACCGTTCGGCCTTTACTGATCTCCGAAGACGCACGATCTCTTCGTCCTTCTCCTGCACCTCACGGTACAGCTCCGAGACAAGAGACCGGAGACGCCGGATCATCTCCTCATGCTCCCGCGGCCGCTCTGCCTTCCCGGTGACTGCCGGGGCATCAGTCTCATCCTCTGAAGAGGCCTCTTCCGGTTCTGCCGGAGTGAGATCAACGAGCGCCTGTTCGAGCGAGCTTCCCCTGACTACACGTGCACGGACCTCATCAAGGGCAACACCGGCAGGAATCCGCTTGGAAAGGCTTGCGAACTTATTTTTATAATGCCGGTATGCCATCATCGCGGCTGCGTAGGCATCCCGTTCATGATCATTTTCATACCTGATACCGCCTGCACACTCGGTCTTCTCTGATACTGCCAGATCATGTTTTGGCAGAAACGGGACTGCATGAAAGGCGCGGCGGATCTTCTCCACGGTTCCGGGCATCTCTTTTTTGTCAGATGCGATGATGAGCGGGCGGCCATGGGCAGTGATTTCTGCTATTGCTTCTGCAACCGAGGTGACTCTTGAGCTTGAGAGGTGGATGAGGTCTCCATCAAGATCGAGGAGTGAGAGTGCCATGGTTGTTCCCGGATCAATCCCGACGATC
This sequence comes from Methanocalculus natronophilus, assembly GCF_038751955.1. NCBI lineage: Archaea > Methanobacteriati > Methanobacteriota > Methanomicrobia > Methanomicrobiales > Methanocalculaceae > Methanocalculus > Methanocalculus natronophilus. The sequence goes on from NZ_JBCEXH010000014.1 coordinate 11,960, forward strand.
AGATACCGGGGTTTTGTGGTCTGGGGCACAAATTTGATCCGCTCAAGCCGCTCCCGTGCAACCACAACCTGGACATCGGTTCCCCGTTGGTTTTTGATCGGTATCTCTGATCCGGGTGTATTGACATGGAAGATCACCCGGGAATTGCCACCAAACGCACGGAACTCTTTCTTATCATATTTGAGTCCGGCATCAACAAGACGCATCTCGATCTCCCGTGCCTGTGTCCTGACCGCACCGTGTATCTTCCTGGTGAACCGGTTCTGGCTCCACCCTCCTTTTCCAGGGGATCGCCTCCTTGACACAGTGATCAGGCAGGAGTCGGCAAATGCCACAACCCTGCACCCGGCACCCAGGCCAGCTACCAGCGCCGATGTCCTGGCTTCAGCATAGGGATCAAACCGGTTGAATGAGAGGTTGTACCTGCCTGCAACCTGGGCCAGGCTCTCGCGATGGTCTCCACCACCTGTGACGCAGACGAGATCGGTCTTTGGTGGGAGCGACTGGAGAAAGGCAAAGAGTTCTTTCGTATCTGCTGCCACCTCCTGGAGACTGTCGACGGCAAGGATATCCGGTTCCTCAGCTTCAATAATGCGGAGAAGGCGAAAGAGCGACACTTCGGTTTCAGAGACGATTTCGTCATCAATTACCCGGCAGAGCGCAAAATGCGGACGCCTGGACCGGGAGCGGACCGACCCCCTGACGATATCTATCCCATACACCTTCATACGCAGTCACCCGGTCACATACCGGAGGGCATCCTCAGGTGGAAGCGAGAGCCGGTATTTCCTGTTGAAGAAAGAGACGATAGTTTCGACATCATGCCTGATCAGTTCATCTGCATTTGGATGGGTTGTTTCAGTCCACTGCGGCCAGTCGATGATCCAGCACTGGTCTTCATTTACCATCACATTATACTCCGAGAGATCAGCATGAATCATGCCAAGCCTGTATGCCTTCCTCACCTCTTCGATCAGTTCCTGGTAAACCGTCTCCGGATCCTCCAGCCTGCAGTTGTTGAGATTCACGCCGGGGATATAAGACATTGCTAGTGTATGGCGGCTTCTGTCGATTGGCACGGGAACCCGGACGCGCCCGGTCAGGCGTCTGAGCGCTTCATATTCCTTCTCTGCTGAGAGGCCTGATGCAAAGATCCAGGGACAATGGCCGGTATTGGTCATGTACTCCCGGTTCACCCTGACAGACTGGAATGACTGCTGGCCGATACGATGAAACTTCAGGACAATGACGCCAAGCCCAAGGGCTTCATACACAACCGATTCTTTACCGACCCCGATTAATGATCCAAGCGCAGATACACTCCCTCTGCTGGAAAGCGTATGGAGAGCAAGGGTGTCTAAACCGGTATGAAGGAGTGAGTAGCCCTGGTACGGTACGATATCATAGCGGATGAGGTTCTTATCCACAAGTGAGCCGAGCCGGAACTCAAGTTCGCTCTTGGATAACCGGGTTGCCCGCCTGAGGTTGTCGAATGGCACCCAGGTATACCGCTTCATCAGCCGTTCGATCGCATAGAGGATCGAGTATTCATATTTGTGCAGGTCGCGTACCAGATCGGCTGAGAGGTGCATTATTTCTTATTTTTGGATCGCTGAGATGAAAAATATCATGATACCTGCTTCTTTGAATAGCGTCTCACAAGTTCAACTGCCACCGGGTATGTTTCATCGGTGCAGCAGATAAGAACAGGATTGACAAGGGCTTTTCTGGCAATATAGATCTTTTTCTCTTCAGGAATCAGGCGGACATCCTTTACTTCCCGCCACCGGATGCCACCGGATGCCTGGCCACGTGCAATGAGACCGGCACCGGCAACTGTAGGATTGCCGGAGAGGAGGCCAAGGACTGCCATTGTATCTGTCATCCTGCCCGCATCCTTTCCCGGCAGATATGCAGCACCCTCGGGATCGATTATAAACCGGTATATATGCCCTCCTTTCGTGATCACATGGAGAATAAGAACTGCAAGAAGTGCGAGGAAGAGGATAAAACCGGTCATGACCATCCCGACGAAGAGATAGTCAAGGACAGATGCAGGTGTCGGGCTTGCCAGTTCGAGAATGACAAGGAAGAGTGTGAGGAAAAGGCCTGCAATGCCTATCCCAAGAAAGACCTGGCGGATCTCGGTTCTGCCAATAACAGGCATCTTTGCATCCCATTCAATCCGATCCGGGATACCTGCTGGTTCCATACCATTGTATTTACCGGTGTGGAGATACACCTTTCTATCAGGAGAGTGACTGGTTGAGATGATGGAGGATTTTGGCATGCGCTGTTCAAAGTGCAGAAATGATGCAATCATCAGCCAGCGCTATTCGGGCCAGTCACTCTGCAGGGATCACTTCATCCGTGATCTTGAGGGGAAAGCAAAACGTGAGATCCGCCGGAACCACTGGCTTGCATCAGGGGATCTGATCGGTGTTCCCCTTGATGGGAGAGCAGCGTCTGCTGCTCTTCTCACCCTTCTTGCCAGGATCACAGGGAAGAGACGCGATATCGGATTATATGCCCTCTCTCGTGATGATGGGGATCCTGAGGCAGAAAAGAGAATTGAAGAGATTGCAGCTGCTGCCGGCGTTTCGGTTCTCGTCTGGAAGAGAGATCCAACAAAGCAGGTACGGGAGGATCTCGCCGCGTTCGCATCAGGTGCCGGGATCACCACAATTGCATGCGGAAAGACTCTTGATGACGGGGCAGAGGCTGTTCTCAAAGCTTTTGTATCAGGAGAGATACAGTCTCTTCTCTCAGGGTCAGCACCGGAGACGATCCGCTGGATATATCCTTTTGAAGTCGTGCCGGCAGAAGAGGTCAGGCTCTATGCCTCCCTCTGGCATGACAACGTGCCTGCAGTTGATCCCGATGGTAACGATGAGCTCTCGCTGAAGATCCGGGATCTCCAGCAAGCCTATACTGCCCGCCATCCATCCACACGCCATGCAGTATTCCGGCTCGGCAGAAGGATCCGGTTCAGTGCGCCTGATACCAAACAGTAGTATCTGAGGAGCACCTATCCCTGATCATCATGCAGTGTGATATCGGCTGTGAAAAGACCCGGATCGAGAATATTATCAGGCAGGGGATCTGGTCTTCGGGAACAGACGGCGTGGTGCTTGGACTATCAGGTGGGATCGACTCGGCAGTTGTTGCCGCTCTTGCAAGCGCATCTCTTGGAAGCGAACGGGTATCCGCCTTCTTTCTGCCGTCTGCAACCACGCCTCCGGAAGATGAAGCAGATGTCTGTGAACTCTGCCAGATGTATGGCCTTGAACTGCAGATCATCCCGATCAACGGGATCATTGATGCATACCGGCGTATGGATGGGTTTGTTGATGAGCCGCACCTGGTCGGCAACCTGATGGCACGGACACGGATGGCAATCCTGTACTACCAGGCAAACCTGAGAAACCGGATCGTCATCGGCACCTCAAACAGGACAGAATACCTCATCGGCTACTGTACCAAGTGGGGAGATAATGCAGCGGATCTTCAGCCGATACTGCATCTCTCAAAACAGGATGTCTATCTCCTGGGAGCAGAACTTGGGATACCTGAAGCAATAATGAAGAAAAAGCCATCAGCCGGTCTCTGGGAGGGCCAGAGTGATGAGCTTGAGATAGGGATTCCGTATGCGGATCTCGATGCTGCACTTGCATCACTTGAAGAGAATAACTGGGAGGCAGAGAACGAGATCCAGGAGAGAGTGCTCGCACTGGTGAGGAAGAGTGCACACAAGCGGCTGCCCGCACTCAGTCTCGCAGGCAGCGATCCCAGAGCTCGGTGAACTGTTCGGGATGATTCATGACGTCCCCGAGGATCGGATCTCCGATGAGAGAGTAGAGTGGCTGGTCCCGGACGATCCCGATCTCGGGGTGGTCGGCTGCTTCAAGGAAGCGGAGATCAGCTACCCTCGTATAGAGGGGATTTTTTGTAAAACGGCCATCATCCATCTCGTAATAGGCAGCGCCCCTGTATGCCTCAAAGAACGCATAATCGCTTGAGAAGGCATCTGAGACAATATTTGCCATCACCAGCGGCTCAGCACCCGGGTTGATGGTCACGTGGCCAAAGCCAGGCGGAATCAGTATCATATCTCCCCCCGATGCCGGGTGGAGAACCACATCGGTTAAATCCTTTGCCTGAAGAAGAAAATGACCCTTGCCCGAGAGTACTTCATACACTTCAGGATAGGAGACACCCGCCTCGTTTTCGGGATGGTGGTGGCCCCTGGTCTTGATGAACTCCCCGCAGACCGAGCCTGCGGTGATCATGGTGATGTCGTAGCGGATGTTGTTCTTTGCAAGAAGAGCCCGATCTGCATCGGTTTTGGCGAGGTTCCTGTACATATAGTACAGGGGACCTGAGACATCACAGCGGGGATAGGCAAGCACATCACGCATATCGTCCACCGTCCTGACGTTTGGTTCAGGAAGGGTGCCGTTCCAGATATCCATCATTGTTTCCTTTTGCATGCAGAATATATAATCATCGGCATTGGATCATTTGCTGCACAACCGCATATGGACGTTGTGATGGTGCAGACCTGCTGGTTTCAGTGTAGAGCCCATCAAACCAGAGATCTGACTTATAAAACCTCCTCTATTTTCCGGCATTC
>NZ_JBCEXH010000015.1 GCF_038751955.1 Methanocalculus natronophilus
TCAAATCAGAAATGAAGGGAGTGGACCCAAGGGGATTTGAACCCCTGGCCTCGGCGTTGCAAACGCCGCGCTCTTCCAGCTGAGCTATGAGCCCGATTGGTTAATTGTTCCTGTTGACACTGGCAATTCTACGGTTCATTGAACGACCGCTGATATAAATTGAAAAGTTATTCATTAGGAGGTGATCCAGCCGCAGATTCCCCTACGGCTACCTTGTTACGACTTAACCCCCCTTGCGGAACCTAGATTCGACAGCAGCATAAACTGCCGCCTCATCCAGACCCCACTCGGGTGGTTTGACGGGCGGTGTGTGCAAGGAGCAGGGACATATTCACCGCGCCATCGTGAGACGCGATTACTACGGATTCCAGCTTCATGCGGGCGAGTTGCAGCCCGCAATCCGAACTACGGGTGGGGTTAGGAGATTACCTTCACCTTTCGGTGTCGAAACCCATTGTCCCATCCATTGTAGCCCGCGTGTAGCCCGGATAATTCGGGGCATGCTGACCTACCGTTGCCCATTCCTTCCTCCCCTTTAGCAGAGGCGGTCCCAACAGTGTCCCCATCAGTCCGGAGACCATGCTGGCAACTGTTGGCGTGGGTCTCGCTCGTTGCCTGACTTAACAGGATGCTTCACAGTACGAACTGACGACGGCCATGCACCTCCTCTCAGCTGGTCAAGCAGAGTCTTCAGCCCGGCTATCATTCCGCTGTCGTATCCGGTGAGTTGTCCGGCGTTGAATCCAATTAAACCGCAGGCTCCACCCGTTGTGGTGCTCCCCCGCCAATTCCTTTAAGTTTCAGCCTTGCGACCGTACTTCCCAGGCGGTGCGTTTCACGGTTTCCCTTCGGCACCTCGGCGACTCGTGGTCACCGACACACCTAACGCACATCGTTTACGGCTGGGACTACCCGGGTATCTAATCCGGTTTGCTCCCCCAGCTTTCGTCCCTCACTGTCGAAGCCGTTCTGGTGAGATGCCTTCGCCATCGGTCGTCCCTCGGGGATTACAAGATTTCACTCCTACCCCCGAAGTACGTCTCACCTCTCCCGGTTCCTAGGTCGCCAGTTTCCCTGAGACGCCTTCTGGTTAAGCCAGAAGATTTCCCCAGAGACTTGACAACCAAGCTACGAACGCTTTAAGCCCAGTAAAAGCGGCTATCACTCGAGCAGCCGGTATTACCGCGGCGGCTGGCACCGGTCTTGCCCCGCCCTTTCTCCTGGTGCGTGTTAGACACCAGAACAGCCTGCATTGACAGGCACTCAGGGTTTCCTTATCACGATTGCTCGCATTGTAAAGTTTTCGCGCCTGCTGCGCCCCGTAGGGCCTGGATTCATGTCTCAGAATCCATCTCCGGGCTCTTGCTCCCACAACCCGTACCGATCAATGGCTTGTTGGGCCGTTACCCCAACAACAACCTAATCGGACGCAGACTCATCCTCAGGCGGCGGACCTTTGGGAGACAGAGCATTCCAGCACCCGTCTCCTATGAGGCATTAGCCCCAGTTTCCCGGGATTATTCCTCACCTGAGGGCAGATTATCCACGTGTTACTGAGCAGTATGCCGAGGTCTTACACCTCTCGACTCGCATGGCTTAGTCAAACCCTGATAGCAATAGCCTCTGGCAGGATCAACCAGAATGTAATTTTTATGATAAAGCACACTTCACTTGACTGTAACTTTTCAGAAATCAGCGGTCATTCAATGAATGTCCGCATTGCCAATGCCAACGTCAGAACCAACACCGGTCCAATGCCGGGTTCGTTGGTTCTCCACTGAAATTTTCGGAGTTTCCATATACGCAGCGTATCTATTTAATCCTGCGCATTCAGCATCGCAGCACCCCGGAAACCTCCGGGATATCATCACCGCGTTGCAGGACAATACTATACGCACGCC
>NZ_JBCEXH010000016.1 GCF_038751955.1 Methanocalculus natronophilus
ACCCTGAACTCCCGGAAAACGTAGTCACATGATTTCAAGTGCTTCAATAATGAGCCGCTGTTTCTTCGTCATCTCAGTCGTCATCACCTGCCCATCTGCAAGAGTGACCTTTTTGAGCTTATCGAGCTCAAGCAAGAGGCTCTTTACCGAATAGTGTTTCAGCAACTCTGCTTCCGTCATCATCCGTAACAACCTGGCCCGGATAATCAAAGCCACAAACACAATAAAGATGAAGCCGCTTGTGGTACTGTCCTTATGCGTATTCAGTGGGAGAACATCCAGATCCGACTTCATCATCTCAATCTCCTTCTCGATCTCATCACGTTCCCTGTACAGAGACAGAACAGTCATCCAGTCAACATCTCCTGAATAAAACACCATGAACTTCCCCATTCTGTTCATCCGTTGTGCAACAGCATTCTGCCGAATGGTTGCTTCAATCCGATCATCAACCGCTTTCCAATCGAAAAAATTCTTGAGCTTGCCTGCGATCTCATAAAACCGGATAAATGCAGGCTTTTCCTTCTTTAGCCTGACGGTAGCCAGTTTATCCCTGATATCAACCAGACGGCTGGTGAGAGATTCTTTCTCCTCAAGTTCCCGTTTTGGATCATAGAAGAGATACCCCTTCAATTTATAAGACTCAAGTGACAGTGTCACTGGTTTTGCGTAGATCGTCTTGTCTTTGAACTTCTGCAGGTATTCAACATTGGTGATATCCCGTTGCGCCTCGGTGAGGAGGAGTTTCACATCTTTCAGCTGGAACGTTGCAGCGATAATGAACGAAATCTGCTGATCAAGCATCTCCAGAAGGTTATGCTGGCTGAAAAACCCACGATCCATAATGGCGGTATACTCTTTCACGCCATATGCGGCAATTTTCTTCAGTGTACCGGTGAGCGTTGTTACATCGGTAATACTCCCAGGATAGAGATCGTACATCACCGGGATGCCGAGTTCCTTGTCCATGATGAGTGAGAGATTAATCTGGGGAAGTGACACGCCATCCCTGTTATATCCGTATTCAAGAAGGTTCATCAGAGAAGAATGACTGGAGAGACTGGTGATATCATAAATCAGTGTCCGTTTCATCCTGTTCTCTTCCAGGAGTCTCGTCATCAGTTGTTGCGGAACAGTGCTGGATCCGATTCGAGCAAGCAGTTCACTGATTCTCTGTCCGGTAAGAGTAATCTGTGGCGAATCAAGAGCGAGAGTGGTTCCGGCGTACCATGTCCCGATATCTTTCATTGCCAGTGGTCTGATAATCCGGTTGAGTGCAAGTGCAGTTACCATTGCAGCATCTGAGTCATTAAGAATCTCATGCAGATATTGATCCAGTTTCAGGTCATGCATGATCTGCATGAGGAGCATGACTGATCCATGGTCGTAGGCAGAACGGACAGCTACGGTTTTGGTATTTTTCCTGATCTTTTCCCTGACTTCTGGTGGTGCATCCCGCATACGAACAGGTTTTCCATCGATATTCCGACCAAGATATTTGGAGTTTTTATATCGAGTCTGTTTTGATACCGGGTCGTAATAGGGTGTTTCTTCGTACCAGTATTCTCTGTCGCCAGACTTTTTGATCCTTCGAATCGGTTCCATGGCGTGCCCACACAATATAGGCACATGATAATATAAAGTACTTTCGATTACAAGTCCATATCGAGGATAAATTGAGGAAATGGATGGTTATGTGGGATCCTATTGTGATCCAGTGCCCATAAAAAGCGGGAGTTCAGG
>NZ_JBCEXH010000017.1 GCF_038751955.1 Methanocalculus natronophilus
GAGCCCATCAAACCAGAGATCTGACTTATAAAACCTCCTCTATTTTCCGGCATTCTGCGCGCCTCTGATAGATTCAGTCAATTTATGCGTTATTCCCCTCATTTTTTCAGGCTTTTCCAACTTTTTTGCGCCCCCAAGAGGGGTTTTCAGTCAGGTTTATATACTCAGCGTACGACTGGCTCATGGACTCCAGCATTGAGTTCTCGGCAAAAGAAAGCAGAATTAAAGAGATTGAACGCGGGAAGTCTCTCTCAGAATTCCTGAGTTCATCGTATCTGCACACTATCGCACAGACTATTGAACGAGAATACTACGCCACAGGAAGTACCAGATTCAGGTATCCGGTTCTTCTCCTGCTGAAGCTTCTTATCATCAAGTGTTTCCGGAAACAATCCTATGCCCGGACAATGCATCTCCTGACAGACGAGGATTGTTTCCATCTTGGGGCAGAGTTGGGCCAAGATGGTTACATCATACCCAATTCAGCAACCCTCCACTACTTTGTGAAATACCGTCTCGGCGTTGAAGGGATGAAACGGCTCATGCACCTTGTTGGTGAGGCAATTCTTCTCTGGGCAGAGAATGAGATGATCGGTACCATCGATTCTACACCGCTTGTGGCATCCCGGCACGACAAATACGCACCGTTTCATCCGCATTACTCGGTAAAGATGGATAAAGCGCACATCTTCCATCTGGGATCATATCCGCTTGCAATGGTCTACTCGTATGGAAAGGATGCAGATATTGCTCATCTTCTTCCTCTTCTCAAGAGGGTGAAGACATTGAATCCACGGCTCATCAATGTGCTGCTTGATGCAGGATATGACTCATTTGAAGCACATGCTCAGATCTGGTATCATCTGAATGCCCGGCCCTGCATCGATATCCGGGAAGGAGCTGTTATCCAGAACGAAGGAAGTGAAGAGAGAATCAGACACTGGGTTAACAAGCTCTGGAGAGCAGGGGGAGATATCCACGCTCCCCTGACTCAACAGTTACAGTTCCTCTTCCAGAACGGAAGAGTGGAACAGGTCGGGAAGCATTTCCGTAACAAGAATCTTCTCGACCCTGAATTCTCAGCAATCATGCGAAACCGTGGAGAGTGTGAACGGGTTCATGGCCGAATCAAGGCATCGGTCACGTTTCACCTCAAAGGGATTCGGCATGAGAGCCGGGAACTCTACATGATCCTCAACTTTGTAGCATATCAAATGCTCCTCCTGACCGGGCTTCGTGCCGGGGTGAAGAACCCGACACATCTGAGTGCGTTGTTCTGAGGACTGATTCACGCAGTCATAGGTGGAAAGTCCCCTGTTGATAAGGGGTAAGGAGAGCGATAGCTCTGTCATTTTAGTTGGTTTTTGGGTTGTCTGGCAGTGGAACCGTATCATTGGTCAAGACGAGGTCAGGGATGTTGAGCTGCCGAAAGAGATCTTCAGTGCTCATTATGGAGATCTGTTGGAACGAACGACCCTGAATTTCATCCCATCAAATCAGGAGGGGTGTTGTTTTGATGGCCTCA
>NZ_JBCEXH010000018.1 GCF_038751955.1 Methanocalculus natronophilus
AATCGGTGCGCCGTGGTCTCTGCAGTAGGCTTTAGCCCCGTCCATTTTCTGCGCCCCAAACCTTGACTGGTAAGCTGTTACGCACTTTTTAAAGGGTAGCTGCTTCTAAGCTCACCTTCCAGTTGTCTTTGGCCTGGGACCTCATTCAGTATTGACACTTAGCCTACATTGGGGGGCATCAACCACGGTCTGGGTTGTCTCCCTTACGGACTACAAGCTTACCCCGTAGCCCGGACTGCCCGTCATCTCCGACGTTGGGGAGTTTGGAGTTTGACAGGAGAGCGAGGAATTTCTTCCCCGGGATCCCCAATCAGTGCTCTACCTCACCAACCATCTCCGACGAGGTCATGCTGCGGCATGTTTCGAGGGGAACCAGCTGACTCCCGGTTCGATGAATCTTTCACTCCTATACGCAGGTCACGCGAATGATTTGCATATCAAAACCGCCTGCGGTCCTCCACGCACCTTTCGGCACGCTTCAACCTGCCCACGCATAGATCACCGGGTTTCAGGTCTTATCCTACAGACTCCACGCACGTTGAATACGCCGTTCCATGCACCAAAGGTGCTACGAACCTGTTGCTTTCGCTTCGGCTACCCGTCCAGGTTAACCTCGCCTGCAGAATAAACTCTCTGGCCCGTTCTTCAAAACGTACGTTATGACATCGGCAACTGACGCCCGTACTACCGCCTCGCGACGGGTTCCTTCGCGCAGAAGATCCTTTCATGCCATAACACGCTGTCACCGGTTAGTTTCAGGCGCTTTTCACATCCTTTTTCGGGATACTTTTCAGCTTTCGCTCACGCTACTAGTTCGCTATCGGTTTCGAGAAGTATTTAGTTTTGGAGGTTGATGACCCCCGGATTCACGCGAGAATTCCAACCCGCGCTACTCAAGACTCTCCCGGACACAGCGACCCTTACATGTACGGGTCTGTCACCCTCTCTGGAACACCTTTCCAGGTGATTTCCATTTCAGGTCGCTGCACCCAACGGGAGGCTTACCAACACCACATCTCCCCCGAGAGGGATTCGGTTTGAACTCTGTCGGTTTCGATCGCCTCTACTCACGACATCTCGGTTGATTTCTTTTCCTGCCCCTACTAAGATGTTTCAATTCGGGGCGTTCCCCATCCTTAACGGATTGATACCGAAGTATCGGGATGTCCTATTCGGGGATCTCCGGATCACTGACTCCCTGCATCTTCCCGGAGCATATCGCTGCTTGGCACGCCCTTCATCAGCTCTCGAACCGAGCCATCCACTAACCGGCATATAGACCAGGTTTTTTTTCGAACAAACACACGTTGTATCTTTACCAATTGTGTCCTGTTGAACCCATTTAACGTCCAGATGCATTACCTTTACACAGCCTCGTCAGGTTCAGAAAACTGAACCTTCAGCCCTTCCCCGGAAACTCGCGTATCCGGGTGCATTTGGTTTGCCTTCATCTCAGTCAAATCAGAAATGAAGGGAGTGGACCCAAGGGGATTTGAACCCCTGGCCTCGGC
>NZ_JBCEXH010000019.1 GCF_038751955.1 Methanocalculus natronophilus
TCCTAACACGGAGTTTCTAGTAGAGCTAGACAATGGCCATCGAATCAAAGCACACGTTTCGGGTAAAATCCGTATGTACTACATACGCATTCTACCTGGAGATAAAGTTACGGTAGAACTCTCACCGTACGACTTAACACGTGGGCGTATTACATACCGACACAAATAATTTTTTAAGAGGCTCCAAAGGAGGATAACCAATTATGAAAGTAAGACCATCTGTTAAAAAGATTTGTGATAAGTGCAAAGTAATCAAACGTAAAGGTAAAGTTATGGTTATTTGCGACAATCCAAAGCATAAACAAAGACAAGGTTAATAGGAGGTGCATTTATGGCACGTATCGCAGGAGTAGACATTCCAAGAGACAAACGCATTGTTATTGCATTAACATACATATTCGGAATCGGGAAAAGTGTTTCACAAGAGATTTTAAAAGAAGCTAAAGTCAACGAGAGTACTCGTACAAAAGACCTTAGTGATGATGAATTGAAAAGAATTCGTGAAGCTGTTTCAACGATTAAAACTGAAGGAGACTTAAGACGCGAAGTTTCCCTTAATATTAAAAGACTACAAGAAATTGGCAGCTATAGAGGATTGCGTCATCGTAGAAAGCTACCTGTCCGCGGTCAAAAAACCCGCAACAACGCCCGTACACGAAAAGGCCCTAAAAAGACAGTAGCCAAGAAAAAGAAATAGGAGGCGAAATTAAATGGCACGTAGAACAAGAACAAAACGTCGCGCAAAGAAAAATATACCAGCCGGAGTTGCTCATATTCATTCTACATTCAACAATACAATCATTACCGTCACTGATCCAAACGGAAATGCAATTGCATGGACATCAGCCGGCGCTTTAGGATTCAAAGGAAGCCGTAAATCTACACCATATGCTGCGCAGTTAGCAAGCGAAGCTTGTGCAAAAGCTGCAATGGAGCATGGTGTTCAAAAAGTAGAAGTTTCAGTTAAGGGCCCAGGTCCAGGACGTGAAGCTGCAATTCGCTCATTACAAACCGCGGGATTAGAGATTACTGCAATCAAAGACGAGACTCCAATTCCTCACAATGGATGTCGTCCACCAAAACGACCACGTGGCTAGTTTTGAAAGAAATCAAGGGAGGTTTTTCTTTTGAAAGATTTAAAATTTTTAAAACCAGAAACTAAAATCATCTCTGAAGGGGACACTAAAGGCGAGTTTGAAATTACGCCACTTGAAAGAGGATATGGAATTACATTAGGAAACTCTTTACGCAGAATTCTTCTTTCCTCATTACCAGGTGCAGCAATTGTAAATGCTCAAATTGAAGGTGTTCAACATGAGTTTTCAGCGATGGAGGGTGTTGTAGAAGACATTACTTCAATCGTTTTAAATCTAAAAGAAGTGATTTTAACTATTGACGATGATGATCCTAATGTTGAAAAAACATTAGAAATTGACGTTGAAGGGCCAAAAACAGTAACAGCAGCTGATATCAATACAAAAGGTGATC
>NZ_JBCEXH010000020.1:0-330 GCF_038751955.1 Methanocalculus natronophilus
GATCTTAGTAAACTAAAATCAATACATGAAAAAATAAAAGAGTATAAAAAAATCATTATTTTACCACACGCGAGACCCGATGGCGATTGTATGGGGACTGCGTTTGGATTAAAAGACATTATTGAATCAACATATCCTGAAAAAGCGGTTTACGTTAGCGGAGAATCATCAGACTTTACACAGTTTATTGGAACCCTTGATGAGATTGAAGATGAGGTTTTTAAAGGGGCGCTTGTTATTGCGGTAGATACCGGCAATAAAGAACGCATTGCCGATCAACGTTATGACCAAGGGGACTTTTTAATTAAAATTGATCATCATATATTAGTG
>NZ_JBCEXH010000020.1:340-1286 GCF_038751955.1 Methanocalculus natronophilus
GATATTGAATACGTAGACACCTCTAGACCGGCAGCGGCTTTGATTATTTTAGATTTCTATAAAGCGTTTAAAGATCAGTTATCTATGACTGAAAAAGGTGCAAAAGCTTTGTTTACAGGCGTATTAACAGATACTGGTCGTTTTAAGTATCCTGGCGTTGATGGAGATACCTTTAGAAATGTTGCGTTGCTTTATGATGTAGGATTAGACTCACAAAGTGTGTTTAGACAACTCGATACAAAAAGTGAAAATTTAACACGTTTTAAAGGCTATGTTTTACAAAATTATAAGAAAACAGAAAACGGTGTTGCTTACGTTCAAATTACTCATGAACTTATTGATGAATTTGGGGTAACCATTGAAGAAGCGTCAAGCTTAGTCAATGAACTTGGGGTATTTGAAGATTGTCCACTTTGGGCGTTATTTGCGGAATATGAAGAAAAAATAGTACGCGCACGATTAAGAAGTAAAGGTCCTGCCGTCAACGAGTTGGCCGCTCAGTATGATGGGGGTGGCCATGCAATGGCTTCAGGGGTTAACTTAGGCACGTGGCAGCGAGCCGGTGAAATCTTAAAAGACTTAGATGCATTAGCGAAATCATATAAAGAAGCGGAGTAATCGCTTCTTTTTTATCAATAGGGGGATTAAAGCATTTTTCCTTGCATGTTAGATTAACATATTATATAATACATACGCATATTAGGATTTTTAAGATTTGGTGATGATTATGAGTCAAATGGCAATTGATTTTTCCATTGAAACAGAAGGCCAAAAACAAGCCTTTAAAACTGAAGGAATGCTTGTTGGTGAAACGCTTATTTTCCATGATGATAAGCATCAAAAACATACCATCCAATTCTTAGATAACAGTTTAAGATATCTAAGAGATGGTGACCCGTCTTTTGATTTTACCTTTGAAGAAAACGTGTTACATCAAGGCATCTAT
>NZ_JBCEXH010000021.1:0-820 GCF_038751955.1 Methanocalculus natronophilus
CTTGGTGACCATGCTGGCTTATATTTTTAGTGTTACTGGAAAAGTTTTAAATAAATTAGAAGGAAGTCTTTTAGTGTTGTTTTACGCTGGGTATTTAGGAATTATGATTCTTATTAATTAGACGCTTAGGCGTCTTTTTTTATCAAGAAGGCAGGGAATGCTATAATAAAAGTGGGGCGGTAATGTGAGACGAAGTCTTTAAGAACGTTTTAATGATCGGTCATTGTTGTTTATAATCAGTGTCATTATAGGGCTTAATATGTTTTTCTTTGTCAGTGGTTCAATTGGTTATTTCTTTTTAATGGGCCATTGGATTATGATCCCTCCAATTATTATCGCATTGTTTATTTTAATTATGATTCCCTATATTTATAGAATATTTACGCTTAAAAATAACGCAACCCTTTTAAGCGATGATCAAAAAGATCAATTGTTTTTCTTTAGCTTTGGGTATGCGTATACAGTGGTTGGGTTGTTTTTAATTGGTTATTTTTTCTTCAATCATTTAATGGTGGTGATTTTATGAGTGATCACAAAGGATTTAAAGCGTTTAGCGCAATGTTTAAAAGAAGTGATATGTTTAATGGAATCATATCAAGGCGCGAATATGCGTGGAATGTAGTGTGGGTCGTTCTTTTCATTATTTTAGGATTTAGTGTTTGGTTTAGTGTGCTTTTAAGACTGGGTGATGGCTTAGAAGCCTTAGCGGTGTTACCGCTTGTACTTGTATGGTTTATCCTTAGTTTGGTTTTGCTTTTGTTTTTAAGTTTTGCGTTAATGAGACGTTACCGTGATATTGGTATTGCACCTGAATGGGTTG
>NZ_JBCEXH010000021.1:830-1206 GCF_038751955.1 Methanocalculus natronophilus
ATTATATATAGTCTTTATTGGAAGTGGTGCATTTTTAGACGGAGAGACTTTATGGCATGTTTTTCCAAGTATTATTACGCTAGTTATATTTATCGCGCTAGGCTTTTTACCGAAAGATATGGTGAAGAAGGATAAATCATAATTGTACTTACCCGTTATTTGATTTATAATAGAATGCGTAATGGGAAAGTAGGCTTATTATGAAGACAAAGTATTGTGCGAAGTGTGGCTTATACGCTTCTAAAAACGATAAGTATTGTCCTAACTGTGGAAATGAGTTAGGTGAAATTAGCGAATCAAAAGAAAAGCATAGCGAAGATCAAGGGGGTTATGTTGAACGTTCAAATGTCGTAATAATTGATGCGGCTGGGTGTTT
>NZ_JBCEXH010000022.1 GCF_038751955.1 Methanocalculus natronophilus
CCTAAGTTTGCCACTTTGGCTTCCAGTCACCGGTCACAGCATCCACTACCATGATCTAATTTTTCCAGATTTTCATCGGGATACTGTATTTGACAGTTGGCGATTTTCCCCTCAAAATTTCATGTAACCGCCCAATTATGGTACAAGATCATCGTATTGATGGGCTCAAAATTTGAGTAAATGAACTTTTTTGACTTCCTCATCCAGGAATCAACGGTAACTGTCAAATTCGATAGCGCCTTTTTGATGAATTTTGTTGACGTATGCTTCAGTTCAGGGATCTCAAACCGGACCAGTGAGATGAATAACTGGGCAAGAAACCCAATGATTAAAGCGCCGTAAATGCTGTTATCAGTCCATACACGCAATGGTTTGATCTCAATCTCATTCTTGAGAGAGTTGAATATCTTCTCGATCGAGTCCTTTTTTCGATAGGTCAGAAGGGCTTCGGTAAGTGTCAAATTCTTACTCGATTTCAGGCAGAAAAATCCCTCTCTGCCGGTGATGAACTTCTCCTCAAGAAGCCTGACGGCATCATCTTCTGAGAGTTCCATCAGTTTTGTCTGGATGGAGTAGTCCACATCCACAAGAAGATTGTTTATCCTGAATCGCTTGGGAAGAGCCTTCTTCTTGTCAATACTTTCCTGAATTGCCTTTGCTTCCTGTATCTGCCGCACAACCTTTCTGGCTCTGGAGTCCAACTGCTCTTTCTGCAGCTTTTCTGAGAAATAGAGATAATTGGTGCTGTTTGGCTTCTCGATTATAATCCCTCGAATCCCTGAATCCTCATCAATAACCTGAGGATTATAGGCTTCAAATTTCGCGATTATCTTGTCATCGCTCATGTTGAGTTTCTTTCCGGTGATGTACTGCATATTATCTGCCCGGATCATCTGGGTATTGGCGATACTGTTCGCTCCTTTGTCAAATATCACCAGAGAACCTTCTCTGAGCCTGTCGCTGGACTGCCGATAGGTCTTCTTAAAGTGGATCTGATCATTGAGATTGCCAGTTTCGATTGTCAGTCCAATCGGGACATTGATCGGATCGGCAAGTTCTGTAACACCAATGGTAATCTGTTTCTTGTCTGGCCGATGATCACGGCTGTATCCATACTTTCCAAGTGGAGCCTTGGTGCCAT
>NZ_JBCEXH010000023.1 GCF_038751955.1 Methanocalculus natronophilus
TTGGTGACATTCCATTTGATAGTAGTGAGCATGAAGATATCCCTACAGATGATGATCGTTCATACTATAAAGCATTTGTCGAGTATGAAGGCGGAGACCATCATGGCGCTTACGTTGTATATTCAAATGATGGGTTAGTCTTCTATACACCGGATAACTTTGAAAATATTGAACAACATTTTGGAACACCTGAACACCCACCACGTGGTTTAGTCGAAACTAAATACTATACGGATACCGATGACGTTGCACTTTATGCTAGAACTTTCGGTAAGCTTCCACCAAACTACATCATTCGTTATGATGAAGATAGAACCGATCGCTCAGCCCCTGCGGCATGGAATTTATATAGACGGTATGTAGGCGAGCCTGATGAAGACTTTTATGATGATCATGATTTTGGGATGGATTTAGCCAATACACGTGAACATTATATCGATGTTGAAAACGAGCATGGTCAAAGCTTGGGAGAGCATTTATATTATGGATATTGGTGGTTCCACGGAGCATCAAGTATGCCTGGACGTACGGATTTCTTTATCGCAGATACAAGGATTCCTTATGGCAGTGGGTCTGCACGGGGTAGGTTCCGTTTTGTATTCTCACCTGAAAAACGTTTAGTGTATTTCACAGAAGATCACTTTGATAGCTACACATTACTTTATGGAAATGCGGATGATTAAATAATGTATAAACCAGTTTAGTGAACCCATTAAACTGGTTTTTTAATGCATTTAAAGAACTATAGGATATAGTTTTAACTGTGTTATAATACGGCTAAAGAAAAGAGGGCTATGGTATGGTAAAATTTGGAGTAATTGGCGCAGGAAACATTTCAAAAAAATTTTTATATACGCTTAATGCATTAAAGATAACACCTTATGCTATTGCCTCTAGAGATTATAAAAAAGCCTTAAGTTATCAAAAAGAATACAATATAAAAAAAGCATACGGTAGTTATCATGATTTAGTAGCAGATCCCTTAGTAGAAGCGGTTTACATTGCGACACCCCATAG
>NZ_JBCEXH010000024.1:0-269 GCF_038751955.1 Methanocalculus natronophilus
ATATAATTGGTGAGCAAAATCTCTTATGGGCGACATTTGATAACCAAGTTCACGCTTTAAAGCTAGCATAGAATATCGAATCCATATCAATGAAGCAATAAGACATAAGAAGATAAATGAAAAAAATCCACGAACCAAAAACTCATTCCATATAAAAAAAGACACTATGAAAAAAATAGTGTAAATCACTGTCAATCCATAAAGACACAGTAAGATCCATTTTATTTTATTCATAGGTCTCCCCCAAAAAATTTAATTATCAACTTTTT
>NZ_JBCEXH010000024.1:279-965 GCF_038751955.1 Methanocalculus natronophilus
TGATACCAAACAACACCAAAAAGAAAAAGAGACAGCGTCTCTTTTCGTTATTTTAGTGCTTTAAAATGTTTTCTTAGCATTACATAATGGATTAAATTCCAAACACCATAGATTACAATAAAATTAATTAAAGCATCAACTAGTGGCCATTCATCTTCTAAAATCAACATGAAAAGCGTAAAAACAGCAGCCGCAATTAATCCACTTACCCATATTCTTAGATGCATCACTCTACGTTTTTCTTGGTTACTTTGTTCTTTTTCCATCTACTCACCTCAAAGGCATTATATCAAACACTCAAAAAACATACAATCATGAAAAAAAGAGACATAAATGCCTCTTTTAATGCTTGTTTGATGTCGCAATACACTTAAAAATATCAAGATTTCTAACACGTTGTGTAGTATTTAAATAATTCATAATCAATTACTTAATCAAATCAGAATAATATAATTTTAATGCTGTATCAAAATATTCAATAACAACATTTTTCTTTTTGTTTTTTGTATTTTTCTTCATAGTAAACACACTCCTTAATTATCTTATGAGTGCTTAAAAACGCTAAGGTTAAGAATTTTTACTTGTACGTTTTTAAGCATAGTAATAATAAGTTTTTGTTGTATTGCAAGTATCAAACTCTTCCACCTCCAACGTGTACAAAATATTTTCATTATGTTACATATTAT
>NZ_JBCEXH010000025.1:0-297 GCF_038751955.1 Methanocalculus natronophilus
ATACGTTTAAGTCTTATCATTTTTGTTCTTTCATGGCCTACAACAATTGTTTTTGTAGGATGGGGTTTTAATGAAGACTGATAATTCCATACAAAGCTTTTTCTATCTTGTTTGCGCCAATCATCAAGCGTGATATCTATCCCACCATGGGTAAAGATATAATCATCGGTTTCGATATATAAGGGCATTGATTTAAGCCAATTAAGTATATTAGGATAGTTTTTATGAATTGCTTTATACATCGCATCAAGCTTTAAAGGGTCATAGTTCATCTCTGAAAAATCTTCTAAGGTTTTA
>NZ_JBCEXH010000025.1:307-937 GCF_038751955.1 Methanocalculus natronophilus
CCATTATGCAACGCATTAAAGTCCGCTTTTGAAAAATCCCCTTCTAAAAATTCAAGCAAAAATAAATCATGATTGCCTAAAATAAAACTGGCTTGGTCTTTTAGAGAAGTTAAATACTCATACACTGCTTTGTTTTCACTGCCTCTATCAAAATAATCACCCAAACAAAGTAAATGGTGATCTTTATTTCCTTCTTCAAAGCCTTTTTCTACTAAGGCTTTTTTTGTTACGGTAAAATGACCGTGTAAATCAGAGATAATAAATAGCTTCATGATTTATCCTTAAATGATGGGACTTGGTAGCGATCAGAAAAATCTTTTTGAAAAGCTTTTACACTTTTTTCTGTGACCGGGTTCAAAAAGAAACGTTCTGCTAAACGCGGTGGAATGGTGACCCCATCTAACCCATGTTTTAGTGATTTAACAATTTCTTCTTCACTCTTAAAAGAAGCGCCTATTAAAAGATAATCATAATCTTTGAAGGTTTTTAAATCCCCTAAACTTTCAATTAACCCATACGGATTTAATCCATTAGATAGCATGCGGTTTACATAAATAATGACATACTTAGCGCCGGCTTCATAGGCCATTAACGCTTGAGCCAAACTAACCACACCCGTTGCGGCTAGGG
>NZ_JBCEXH010000026.1 GCF_038751955.1 Methanocalculus natronophilus
AAATGCAGTCACTATATTAAGTTTCTTAATGGTTTATCCGATGATGGTGACTTTGGATTTTAATTCGCTCTTTCAAAAAGGGAATGTCCGATTACAACTCACCACTCAACTTATTAACTTCATTGTTTTGCCGTTAATGGCCTATGGGTTTGGGTTGATTTTTTTTAGGGATGCGATCTATTTACGGTTGGCAATTTTACTGATTGCTTTACTGCCAACCTCAGGGATGACAGTCTCATGGACGGTCATGAGTAAAGGAAACGTGAAAGAAGCGATCAGAATGATCGTAATTGGATTAATTTTAGGAGGACTTCTGGCTCCTTTTTATATTAATTTCTTCTTAGGAGAATCCATTAATCTACCGTTTTCACAAATATTTAATCAAATCATGGTCATTGTCTTTATCCCAATGGCCTTAGGATTTCTCACACAGTTAGTCCTTAAAAAAAGGTATGGACAAAAGACATTTAATCAATCGATTAAACCTGTTTTTCCATTATTTTCAACATTATTTGTAGTCATACTCATTACCATTGTGATGGCTTTAAGAAGTGAAATGTTATTTAACAATCCTTCGATGATTCCTTTAATATTAATGCCTTTAATCTTAGGGTATGGAATTATGATTATAGGGATTCATTTCATAGGGGTAAAACTCTTTAGTTTTGAAGATCGAATTGCATTGATGAATGGAACGATTATTAGAGCGTTATCGCCTGCTTTAGCGATCGCTTTAACTGCGTTTGATGGGGTAGGGCCTGAAGTTGCTTTAGTGATTGGGCTAGCTTACATTATTCAAGTTCAACTAGCGGCTTTTTACGTAAAACGTAGTATCAAAGCGTATCAACAAGCATAGAAAAAAACCATATCAAGCGATATGGTTTTTGTTTTATCCGAGTAGTTTTGCGATTTTTACACGCATTTTATC
>NZ_JBCEXH010000027.1 GCF_038751955.1 Methanocalculus natronophilus
TAAAAATGATTATATTTGTAGTTTTAATGGGTGCTTTCACATCAGCATTATTGGTTACTGTTGAGGTAACAACTTCAGATCGAATAGAACAAAATCAACTAGCAAATTTATATTCAGCCGTATTAAACGCTAACAATGAATCCTATACGCAAGCAAACTTAGCGGATGTTTTTAATGATACGGTTGAAGAAATAGAAGAAGATGGCCTTACTTTCTATGTTCACAAAGAAAGTGGTGCAATCAGTTACCGAATTGAAGGTCAAGGCGTTTGGGGTCCTATTATTGGGGTTGTTACGTTAGAAGATGACTTTGAAACGATAAAACATATTACAATCTTAGAACAAGAAGAAACACCTGGTTTAGGTGGAGTAATCGAACAACGTGATTATTTAGATAATTATGTTGGTAAATCATTATATCCTTCGTTAACCATTTCAAGAAATGCGGATATGGATGATGAAAATGAAGTCGATGCTATTGTTGGTGGGACACGGACTTCAAGTAACTTTCAAACAATTATGAATGAAGAATACGATAGACACAATGAAGTATTTGAAAATCTTGATCTCTCAGAGGTGATGTCATGAATCCTAGACGTATAATGTATACTAAATGGTTTAATATATCACGCGATGGAGTATCAAGAAGTAATCCTATCTTAATCGCTGCCTTAGGGCTTTGTTCTGCATTAGCAGTAACTAACCGAGTTGATAATGCGATTGCGATGGGAATGGCGGTTACGTTCGTTATTATAATGAGTTCATTAATCACCTCACTCATCCGTAATATTATTCCTCAAAGAGTGAGAATGGTTACCTATATGGTTATTATTTCGTCATTTGTTATAGCGGTTGACGCCTTTTTAGAAGCGTTTGTCCCTTCGATTCATGGTGCTTTAGGAC
>NZ_JBCEXH010000028.1 GCF_038751955.1 Methanocalculus natronophilus
CTACTTTGGTGAGGATTATACAAACTTACTGCCACGCTTAAAAGATCGCCATGCGGTTGTTTTTGGCAAGGGATTGAACTTGAAGCAACCCATAATGATTCAACTCAATGATATGTCTGAAGTGATGATCAAAGACAATAAAAAAGTTGATTAAATACTTATATTTCTTGCTTTAAGCACAAAATAAATAAACTCGTACAACTATTGGAAATAAACTCGTACAACTATTGCCGAAAAATGAAATAAACTCGTACAACTAAAGACATCTCAATCTGAAGTAGCTTCCAAAAGTTGGAGATATGGTATGATTAATATACCACTCTGATGAAGGGAGCTTTTTTATATGAAAATAACACTAAAGCAGAAACTAAAGATGTGTGAAGAGCACGTGCATAACGGTAAATCACTGTCTCATGTATCAGAGATGTATGGTGGCTATGACTTGGGTAATCTAAAGTATTTGATCAATCTCTATAGGAAATTCGGAAAAGAAGTATTTATAAATAGAGAAATCAAGTCATACAAAAAGGATACAAAGCTATTAGCGATAAGTAGAGTACTTAATGGCGAATCAAGAAGAAGCGTCGCTTTAGATTAAGGTTTAATTGAGCCCACGATATTAGGTGACTGGATAAAATTGTATAAAACAAAAGGTGAGTCGGCGATAAAAGATACACACCCGAGAAAAGGCTATCTTTTGAAACATGAAAGAGCAAAGGAAATCGTCGATAATACACTAGAAGAGGAAAACGAAAGATTAAAAGCTGAAATAGAATATTTAAAAAAGTCGCAGTCCTTAACGAAAAAACTAGAAGGCGTAACAAGTGAAGAAAAGGCAGCAATCGTTACGGAGTTAAGGAAAGACTTTTCATTAAAAGTCCTTCTAGAAG
>NZ_JBCEXH010000029.1 GCF_038751955.1 Methanocalculus natronophilus
ATATAACCGCTGTGACGAGCGCTTCGGAAAATGAAGAAAACGCAAAATTTGTTCAAAAACTTTTCCATAATAAGACATATTTTAGAGTCTATTCATCTGATGATTTAAAAGGGGTGGAATTAGGCGGATCGCTTAAAAATATTTTTGCGCTTGCTTCAGGTATTATTAGAGGACAAGGTTTAGGCGATAATGCATTGGCCGCTTTTATGACACGTTCTTTAGTCGAAATGGGTAAAATTTATCGCTATTTAGGGGCAAATACTGAAACATTATATGGGTTAAGTGGTGTTGGAGATTTAATTGTAACGTGTACCTCTCCTCATTCAAGAAACTTTCAAGCAGGATATAAAATTGGAAGCGGAAAAGACTTAGAAGAAACCCTTAATTCTATGACTATGGTCGTAGAGGGAATCCGTACGACTGAAGCGGCTTACTACTTAGCTAAAGATGCAAATATAGAAACACCTATTATCAATGCAATTTACGATGTTGTTTACAATAAAAACGAACCAAAAGAAGTGCTAAGTGATTTGTTAGCACGCGAACTCAAAGCAGAAACCGACTAATTTATAGTCGGTTTTTGCTTTTTTCGGCTTTATTTAGCGTATTTTCTTGCAAATCGCAAAACAGGTTGGTATAATATGGCTAAGTTAAAAATTTTAAAGGAGGGAATTCATACAGTATGAATAAAACAGAATTGGTAGCAAAGATTGCTGAAACATCAGGATTGACAAAAAAAGATGCCGAAGCTTCATTGAACGCAACATTAAATGCAGTTCAAGATGCACTTGTTAGCGGCGATAAAGTAGTATTAACAGGATTTGGAACATTTGAGGTTAGAGAACGTAAACC
>NZ_JBCEXH010000030.1 GCF_038751955.1 Methanocalculus natronophilus
CCTCTACCCTACCAACTAGCTAATGCTGCGCAAGGCCCTCTTATAGCGCCGCCAAAAGCGCCTTTAAATAATCAAACATGCGTTCGATTATCTTATTGAGTATTAGCTTTGGTTTCCCAAAGTTATTCTCATCTCTAAGGTAGGTTCCTTACGTGTTACTCACCCGTTCGCCACTAAGTTTACCGAAGTAAACTTCGTTCGACTTGCATGTATTAGGCATGCCGCCAGCGTTCATCCTGAGCCAAGATCAAACTCTCCATAAAAATATGTTAACTGATCTCTCAGCTAAAGTTTGATTTGGTATTGCTTTTCTTAAACTCAAAAGTAATTCTTTGTTCTATTCAGTTTTCAAAGACCAATGCGTTTTTAAGCGCTCCTATAATTTACTACATATTAAGGAATGTGTCAATAGCTTTTTGAAGTCTTTTTTCGCTTAAATTTTCGCCTTATTTGCCGTGCCAATGTTGCTTATTTCCTTGGCCCGCAATAAAGAGTATATAACTTTAAAGATTTAAAGTCAACAGTTTTATATACTTTTTTATTGCGTTTATTTTAACCTTAAACAAAGTATACGCCCTAAGTCTCAAAAAACGCTTTATCATTACATTTAATGCTGTTATGTTATCTTGCTTAACAGTTTTAAATTGATTGTTATATTCACTAAAAAGCACTTCTATATTCAAGATAACTATAAGAAATATTGAAGAATTATATAAAAATAATTTTTACTTTATTCATTTAATACCTCTTGAATAAAGTTCACAATATAATCGGTTGTTTTTTGGTGTTGAGCATAAACACTAATTGTTGCTTCTTTATCTCCTCTTTGTGGTCCGTAATATCCAAATTG
>NZ_JBCEXH010000031.1 GCF_038751955.1 Methanocalculus natronophilus
ATATCTACCTAAGGTACCATATACAGAAATTTTGTCTCCAGGTTCTACATCTTCAAATGCGTCCATATCACGTGAGAATAAACGAACATATAAACCAAGTCCATCTTCACTTTGAATGAACAATCCATCATCATAAACATTCCAAGCTGTTACAATTCCCTCAACATGAGCTTTTTCACCATCGTTTAAATCATAAGCGTCTGAAATACTCATTGCTTCTGTTCCAATAACTGTAACAGTGACTTCAACATCTTCACTTAATGTTCCTAAAGTAGCAGTACCTGTTAAAGTTACTTCAGTATCATCTGTTGGACGGCTTACGAATGAACCATCATCAGCGATTAAATCATCATGACTTGAAGTCCATCCAGAGAAT
Source organism: Methanocalculus natronophilus (assembly GCF_038751955.1). Classification (NCBI taxonomy): domain Archaea; kingdom Methanobacteriati; phylum Methanobacteriota; class Methanomicrobia; order Methanomicrobiales; family Methanocalculaceae; genus Methanocalculus; species Methanocalculus natronophilus. Next base: position 377 of record NZ_JBCEXH010000031.1, read on the forward strand.
TCAGTGTCATTGTCTCCAGTAGTAGGTAATTCAATATCGTCTTCAAAAGTAAGATATGAACTTCCATCCACTTGAGAAACGTCTGCATTAAATAATTCTTCATCTCCAAGTTCTACTTCGCCTAAGTCGCTTTCATCCCCTTGGAATACTACTAATACACCATCACGAGAATGATCGGTGTAGTAAATAACAGTAATTTCTACAATATCACCTTCGTTATCTTCTAATACTTCAATGTCTGAAGCCCAAGATTGGTGATAAACCATGAAATAAAGATCAGGATCATTTAAATCAACAATAGCCATGTTGTCATATTGTCCACGTGTTTCAATACGACCTGTTACTGTAAAGTGATGTCCATGAAGGTCAATTTGTTCTAAATCTTGTTCGTGGAAATCAGCAAGTGTGGTTTCAGTAGGTTCAACATGATAATCATTATCACTTGATAAAATCTCTTGATCTTCGATGCTAC
>NZ_JBCEXH010000032.1:0-275 GCF_038751955.1 Methanocalculus natronophilus
TTTGGTCGTTAACCATGTATTTACGCACGGTAGACACCATAAATATATCCTTGCGTCCTTCATCTATTAATGTACGAGTAATTTCATAACCCGCTTTTTCATAATCAATAGAGACACTAGGAATTGCTTCATTATCAGGATAAAGGGTGTTTGTAAGTACAATTGGAATTTTATACTCATCACGCATAGTGAGTAAGAAATCATACTGTTTTGGCGTAATTTCATCATTTAAGTAGAGTAATCCATCCACTTGTGCAGCCACAATCTCTTTTAAT
>NZ_JBCEXH010000032.1:313-845 GCF_038751955.1 Methanocalculus natronophilus
CATCCTCTTCTGTCGTTTCTTCGCTGTCTAAAATATAGAGTAAAATTGAATACTTATAAACCCTTGCAATATCGGCAATCCCATTCATCATCTCAGCGATTGATGCTCTAGACATATCTGGGACAAGAACCGCTACCGTCGTTGATTTACGGCTTGCTAATCCTTTGGCAAATGCGTTTGGTTTATACCCTAATTCTTCAATAACCCTTAACACACGCTCGCGTGTTTCAGGTTTAACTTTTTCAGGGTTGTTGATTGCTCGTGAAACAGTCGCTAATGATACGCGCGCTGCACCGGCAACATCATAAATTGTCGCTTTACTCATTAAACCACCTTCTTTCCTTTGCAATATTATAGCACTTTATGAAAATGTTTTCAAACCATTTTCATAGATTTTTTCAGAATAAAAAAAGCCTTTTGAAAGGCTTTTTATTATCGACGTTCTTTAATACGAGATTGCTTAGCACTACGTCCGCGGATGTAGTTCAATTTCGCACGTCTTACTTTACCTTTTCTGACAACAGAAATAGAG
>NZ_JBCEXH010000033.1 GCF_038751955.1 Methanocalculus natronophilus
TTACTAAGCATCTTCGCAATATCTTTTGAAAGATTCGCAACATCTTCACTATGACCTTTGGTATAGTGATCATATAAGTCAAGGGTTCTTACAAAAGATAAAATAATATCACTTTTGATTAAACGGTTTTGACCTTCAATATAACGCTTTTTAAATAAACGATTTAAGAGGGTGGTATAATCTTTGATACGTTTTAAGGTTTTATTATTGATAACATTTGATTGTTTATAATAATCATGTGCAACAATAAATAAAACATCACTATCAAACGTAAAAACTGAATAAATCCTGGTAGCGGCTTTAATTGTTGAAAGCGAATCAGCAAAGACATAATTAGGATAATGTTTTTTTATACTATTGCCTATATGTTTAAAGTAAATTAAAGGTTTATTCTGCATTGCTTTGGATTCATGAAGTTCATGCAAGAAAGGAATTTTATCAATATCATATCCTTCAGCGATAATAGGTTCTATCGATCCATTTGTCGCAAAATATGCAAAGGATGCGTCTGTTTTACCATACAAGAAGCTCGTTAATGCAAACGTTTCTTTAGCAAAATGTTCTTTGGAAACATCTTCACCCAAAATATCACTTGATAGATCGAAAAATCTATAGATATAATCAATGGTTTTATTTAATTGTTTATTTGATGTTTCTAAAAAACTATTTTGTTCACGGTGCTTTTCAACATAGCGCTTTAGCATTAAACTAAAAATACTAGTAATTGCTATAAATCCAAAGACTATTGATATATTTTCAACAAAACCCCAGAAATTGCTAGTATGATAAGTTACATAAGAAAGGATACCATAGGTAATCAAAAATAAACCGTTTA
>NZ_JBCEXH010000034.1:0-494 GCF_038751955.1 Methanocalculus natronophilus
GGATATCAATTAGGGTTTATCAGTAATTGCGAAAACTATTATATGCATGCGCACACGCACCTTTTTAAGTTAGGAAAATATTTTGATTATATGGTATGCAGTGAATCTTACAGTAATACGCATGAAAAAGAAGATGTGTTAGAAAAACTTAAACCTAATCTAATTAAAGATATTGTTATTGTTGGGGATAGAAGTCATGATATTATAGCTGGGAAGAAAAATAATGTTTATACCATTGGAGCATTATATGGTTATGCGAAGGAAAATGAACTTAAAGATGCAGATCTAACGATTGAAAACCTTGTTGAGCTTTTAGATATATTTGAAGGGCCTAAACCCTAGATTTACCTAACTCCATCTTACCGGTGGAGTTTTTTTTATAGTTTACAGTGAAAAAATAAAATAGTATGTTAAAATATGATAGAAAATATATGAAACGAGGAAGAAAAATGTCTGAAGAAAAGCGTTCTAAACAGGTTTTATCGTATTTAATC
>NZ_JBCEXH010000034.1:504-835 GCF_038751955.1 Methanocalculus natronophilus
ATTTTCAACATTAATCATCGGAGTAATCATAGAAGAAATAGGGTTATTGCTTGGTAACTTTGCATTATTTGGAGATACATTACCACAAAACTTAATAACCTTAGCTAACACATTAAAAAGCTTTATGGGAATAGGAATAGGGATAGGTGTTGCTTGGTCTTTAGGATTAAATGGATTGAGTTTAATAGCTGGTGGTATTGCTGGTGGAATTGGAACATCAGTATTTAGCGATCCTGTGGTCGCATACTTAACAACCATCGCAGCGATTGATGGGGTTCGCTTTATTTTAAGGAAAAAAACACCTTTAGATATTATATTGATTCCTTTAATA
>NZ_JBCEXH010000035.1:0-215 GCF_038751955.1 Methanocalculus natronophilus
GAATAAACTTGATGAAGCGAAAAAAGAAGCACAAAAGCTTGTTGAAGATGCGAAAAATCGTGGGGAAGATACACGCCGTGATATTATTCGTGAAGCAAAAGAAGAAGCTGAAAAAATCAAGAAAAATGCGAAAAAAGATATGGATAAAGAAATTGAAATGGCTCGTAACAAACTTCAAAATGAAGCAGTTGAAATTGCGATGTTTTTAACTGAAA
>NZ_JBCEXH010000035.1:225-833 GCF_038751955.1 Methanocalculus natronophilus
CAATGAGTGCGATTAGTGATCAATATGCCATCGCACTTTTTGAAGTTTCTAAAGAAGAAGACAATTTAGATGCCATTTCAAATGCTTATGAATCGTTTTTAGAAGCGATTGACAAAGAAAGCATGGATTTTTTTCTTCATCCTGGAATTGATAAAGCAACGAAAATTGAGATCATTCAAAAAACCGATGGTCCTAAAACCCTTAAAAACTTTTTGAGTGTTCTGATTCAAAATAACCGTTTTAATGGGTTAAAAGAGATTAAGGAATCGTTTGATGATCTTTTGGACAGCATGCATAATCGTATGGATGTAGTAGTTTATAGTCAAAAGAAATTAACTAAAAAACGTTTAGAAACATTAAAACTAAGATGGGTTTGGATTATTTTCTTAATAGGGTTAATCCTAAGGTATCTAGAGTGGGAATACGTATTTAATATTTCGCATTATGTGATTAACACATTAATTTTTATCCCTGCAATTGTTGGTTTATTGCCTGATAAATTATTAGAAGATTAAAAAAACAAATAAATTCCAATAAAAACCCCAAATGATCTGTATAGTAAGTGAGAAATAATACTATGAATCAAGTAGTTAAAAATTTACGTATAC
>NZ_JBCEXH010000036.1 GCF_038751955.1 Methanocalculus natronophilus
GCTTTGCACCGCCACATCAAAACCTTTTTCTTGAATAGAATCATAAATGCTTTTTAACCGGTTAAATTCATTGTTTAAAAACGTATCGCTCACTGGACCGATAAAATGTGATCCATGATTAGGGGCTAAGTTTTCGCCAAACCCACCCATATCCATCCTATCAAACCACGGCACAAAATACTTTTTTGAAGGGACCTTGTATAAGGGATGACTTATATTTTTCCCATGGAAAAAGGCTTCACCTAACGTGGGCGCGCTAAAAGTTTCATAAAAAGAGTTCATATAGGTATCTATTGCGTCTACTTTAGGATTTTTAGCGTAAGACAAGATCGCCTCAGTAAAAGGGTGATTTTAAAATATCGCTGTAAGATTTAGTTTTAATTAAATGGTTTTTATCTATAATCATTTTAAGCACCTCGTAAGTATTTTATCATGCGTGTTTAAATTATATGGTGACTTTGCTTATTAAAAAAGCGAGGATATGCCTCGCTTTTAGGTTTCTTTAAGTTGTTTTTGATAAAGCATTTGATACAGTCCATTCGCTTCTAACAATGTTTCATGAGCGCCTGATTCGACAATTTTTCCTGAGTCAATCACTAAAATCTCATCGACATCTAACACCGTCGATAAACGGTGCGCAATAATCAATACGGTTTTCACTTGTTTGATGGCATTAAGCGCATCTTTTATTTTAGCTTCACTGACGTTATCTAAGGCACTGGTTGCTTCATCGAATAAAATAATGGGGGCGTCTTTTAAAATGGCGCGCGCGATCGCGATTCTTTGGCGTTGCCCGCCTGATAAACTATGACCTTGTTCCCCAACTAAGG
>NZ_JBCEXH010000037.1 GCF_038751955.1 Methanocalculus natronophilus
ATTTAGGAAGGTCAATCAGTTCGTTTCTCTCATTAACATTTTTTGGGTAGAACCCTTCGCATGAATCGTTTTTATACAGTTTATTGGCCAAGGAGAATAAAGGGCGTAAATTAATGCCATAGCCATCTTCTAAACAATCAAGCGTATTATAACGCGCCGCAATTCTTATCACATTGGCAATACTTACACTGCAGCCACTTGCTGCACCCATCCAAATAATATCGTGATTTCCCCATTGAATATCGACAAACTTTTGACGCATGATTTTATCCATTACCATATGGGGTTTAGGCCCACGGTCAAAAATATCGCCTACAATATGGAGTCTATCAATGGCTAGACGTCTAATAAACCGTGAGAGTTCAATAATTAGCTTTTTCTCACGTCCTGTTTTAAAAATCGCATCCATAATCGCATCATAATACCGTCTTTTATCTTCATGTTTATTCGATTCATACAACAATTCTTGAATGATATATTTAAACTCTTCAGGTAAGTTTTTTCCTACATGACTTTTGGTATATTTAGTCGCAACAATACGCGCTAAAATAATCATTCTATTTAAGACGTCTTTTAAGAGTAAACGAAATGCTTCATTGTCCCATGCTTTTTGATATTTATTAATCATATCATGAGGATAATAGATAAAAAACGCCAATCGTCTTTTATTGACCTCATCAAGGTCTTTAAACGTCAGTTCTATTTTTTGTTTTAAAATCCCACTCGCGTTTTTTAAAAAATGATTAAACGCATCATATTCGCCATGAATATCTGCAATAAAGTGTTCAGT
>NZ_JBCEXH010000038.1:0-249 GCF_038751955.1 Methanocalculus natronophilus
GGCGCGAGCACTGAGACTGTTTGCATATCATCACACATCGTCATACAACGTCTACACATCACACATTTATTAGGATCTTTTATGATTGCACCAGAGGATACATCGATTGGGTGGTCTGACATTTTTCCTTGATAATGAATTTCTGAAATATTCATATCATCGGCTAAGGTTTGAAGTTCACAATCCTTATTCTTAATACATGTTAAACAATCATTAGGGTGATCTGATAAAAGAAGTTCTAAACTTGTT
>NZ_JBCEXH010000038.1:286-776 GCF_038751955.1 Methanocalculus natronophilus
AAATTCCCACGGTCTTCGTTTTCTACTAAACAAACCCGACAGTTAGCATTTTGATTAACGGCTCCAAGTTCGTGTAGATCAAGATGACATAATGTTGGAATGTTTATGCCAACTTTTTTAGCAGCCTCTAATACCGAGCTTCCTTTTTCTACCGTTATTGGAATGTCGTTTATTTTAAGTTCAACCATTTTGTCTATTAATTTCATAATGCCTCCTTAAGGTTTAATGATTGCATCCACAGGACATGCTTCATAACATGCACCACATGCAATACATTCACTTTCAGTTATGACGTGTTTTTCTCTAACTTTTCCATCGATACAATCAACCGGACAAGCACGCTTACATTTCGTACAGCCAATACATTTTTCGCTATCAATGCTGTAGGCAGTTTTCTTAGTGCGGTAAGCATACGCTTCATATTCTTCTTTAAATGCATTCATCGTTGATAAGACTGGATTTGGTGCAGATTGACCAAGACCACAAAGCG
>NZ_JBCEXH010000039.1 GCF_038751955.1 Methanocalculus natronophilus
ACTTTACTAGTAAAGAAAACAATCAGAATTATTTGGAAATACACCATTTGGTTCCTAGAGAGTTTTCAAATGAATTTCAACATTCCATTGAAATTATCGATAATTATGTCGCATTATGCCCTCATTGCCATAAAATGTTACATTACGCGAATGATAGAGAGCGATACAGTGCATTAAAATACTTATTCAATAAACGTGAAGTTAAGTTGAAAAATAAAGATATTAGTCTCACCGTTAACGAAATTAAATCGTATTACAATGTTAATAATTTATAGCAAGTTATTATTATTTAATTAACTGTATATTAAATATTGGTGACAAAAACTTTATTTTAATGGTGCAGTTTTTATGGAAATATAGAATCAATTTCAAAAAATATTCTGGACCTAAGTCAATAAAAACAAATGATACAGGCTGTAAAATACTTGAACAGTAATTACTTGAAAATTTCTATAAATAAACATCAACGAAGAGATTAAGAAGTATAATAATCTTGTATGGAAAGTAAAAAGCTTAGAGTATACTAGAAACAACTGAGAATATATTATCAGCAGTTAAAACATTTACCAAAGTGATCGCTTAATATTTATACTATTTGCATCTTAATTACTAAACGCACAACCATATAAAGTTGTAAGTTATCTTTGTTTTCTCTTTCGATCATTAATACGCATTTGACCGTATTTACGTTGTGAAAGTGATCGCTTCTGATCGTTCATTAGCTTTTTGTAAAATGCTAAGCGATCATTGATTGGATACCAGGTACTTTC
>NZ_JBCEXH010000040.1 GCF_038751955.1 Methanocalculus natronophilus
TCTGAACACTTTTTTCATCACAGCAAACGGTCGTTCAACAAGAGGACGTATCCTGTTGATCGCTCGGTTTCTACGCTTTTCCTTTGTAGATAATGGGTGGTTTCGAACACCTCTATGCATCGTCTTATCCATGGATGCACAGGGTTTGACCCCGAAATACCCCTTGTCCCTATATACTGTCTCTCCGGATCGTGAGAGATCAACTTTGCTGTCATGAACTGAAGCTGATGTTGTTGCCATTCGTCGGATAAGTTGATACTCCTTATCCATGAGAATATGCAATTTAAACCCAAAATGAGATTTTGAACCTTTCTTTGCCCATGTTCCATCACGGCTGCGCCGCGTCTTTGCTTCTTTTCCTCGCGGTGTGTCGGCAGGTGCATGACCCGGATCTGCGGTGATAAAACTGGCATCCTGGATCACACCACGATGAATTGTCAATCCTTTCTGATCGATCTGATGCTGGAATTCAGCCCAGATCAATTCTTCTTTTCCTGTTTTGATCAGACGCTCCCGGAATAACCAGATGGTGGAGGCATCTGGAATCTTCTTTGGGTAATCAAGAAAATGACGAAATGACAGGCGGTCATAGACTTCTCGTTCAAGCTGGGGATCTGATAACCCATACAGTTGCTGCAGAATCATGAGTTTGATCATGAAAACAACGTCATAGTTTGGTCTGCCACCCTTTCCTTCGGTATTGGTGTAGAGGTCAGAGAGAAGAGGACGAAACCGCTCCCAGTCGATCAAGGAGGATAAGGTACCAA
>NZ_JBCEXH010000041.1 GCF_038751955.1 Methanocalculus natronophilus
GCCTTATTTAAAGGAACTTTCTAGTAAAGATTACGAAGTCTTACGCTATGAGTTTATCAATAAAACGAAAAGTCCTTTTACAGTATTTATTAAAAAATTGAGGAGCGTTTAAATGAAAGAACGTATTGTTGCGGCGACGCCATTAATTAGTTTACTATTATTTTTGTTTAGTGGGTTTGTTTTAGAATCATGGGGGATGGGGGTATCTTTTTTTCTATTAATTCCCTTGTCATTCATTCTTTTAAGTAAAAACTACTTACAAAAACTTAATCAAATGATGCCTTTGTTAGCGTTGCTTGTATTTTTGTGGCTTCACTTTGGGGCTGATTTAGCGCATCCAGGATGGATTGTCTTTTTTGCAATTCCTATTTCTGATACATTGATTGGTGGGAAATTGAATGTTAAGAAAATCATTACACTCACAATTACGCTCAGTTATATTGTTCTTGGGTTAACGATTGAAGGGTTTTGGCATCCAGGTTGGTTAATCTTTTTGTTAATTCCTATCATTAACATACTCTTTTTCCCTTCACAAAGTATGCGTTTTTACTCTAAACATTCGAATACGTTTAAATCTAAAATATATCAGTACGCGAAAAATGAAACCGACGGTGAGTTTGAAGATATCGATTAAGCATAATTTACACGAACACTTTATTTAATGTTAAAATCTAATTAACAAAAAATAAGGATGTGATTGTATGTATAAAAACTATCAAAAACCTTCTAAAGAGGATTTAAAAAAGAAATTATCACCCATTGAG
>NZ_JBCEXH010000042.1:0-442 GCF_038751955.1 Methanocalculus natronophilus
GGCGAATACATCACCTGAATGATTAATTATTACATCTAATATAATATAAATTCCCATTGAATGAGCTTTGTCTACAAGTTCTTTTAAATCTTCTTTGGTTCCAAATGCTTCATCAATTTCATAATAATCGATGGTGTCATATTTATGAGTACTCATTGCTTTAAAAATAGGGGTTAAATAAAGTCCGTTAAAGCCTAAATCATCAATATAATCTAATTTTTCAATAATTCCTCGTAAATCTCCTCCGAATAAATCTGCGTTGGTAAAATCTTTAACACTGTCCCAAGGTTTTGTCCCTTTTAAGTTAATAGAAGCATCCCCATTGTTAAATCTTTCAGGAAAAATAGAATACCAAATTCTATTTTTGGCCCAATCAGGTGGGGTGAAAAGATCTTCTTCGTTAAGATAAGGAAAATTAAAATAATTGAATAAATTATATTTC
>NZ_JBCEXH010000042.1:505-764 GCF_038751955.1 Methanocalculus natronophilus
GACCCTCTTTTAATCATTGGGAGCCCATCTCCATAAGGTGCCCATTTATGTTCACCATTTTCGTTTTTAGCATGATAAAAAGGATCGCCATAAATAATTTTAACATTATTCGTAATTCCTTTTTTCGCAATTAATCGAATATGGAGGGTTGATGTATCAAATAAGTATGCATCAACGCTTTTTGCTTCGTGTTTAAAATCTGCAAAATGCATAGTTTACCTTCTTTCATACGTTTGGCCTTGATATTCAAGGCCAAACG
>NZ_JBCEXH010000043.1 GCF_038751955.1 Methanocalculus natronophilus
TTTTATAACTGTCTTAGGGTCAAAACCCTACTCTCTATAAATCTTTTACATTATAACAGTTTTCTACAATTTATGCGAACACTACGCCATGATAAGTGATATAATGAATGGCGAGGTGATTCCATGCAAAATAGACCTTTAGCTTTTCGGTTAAGACCTAAAACGCTTGATCAAGTCGTTGGTCAATCACATTTAGTTGGACAAAACGGTGTCATTAGAAAGATGGTTGAAGCCAAACAGTATTTCTCTTTAGTCTTATACGGTCCTCCAGGGATTGGTAAAACGACCATTGCGAATATTGTTGCAAGTGAATTTGGATTAAACACGTTTACTTTTAATGCCTCTACAGATTCTAAAGCAAGTCTAAAAGATATTGTTTATCAAGCAAAAAATTATAATGCATTGGTTATTGTTGATGAAATTCACCGAATGAAAAAGGATATACAAGATTATTTATTGCCTCATGTTGAGGATGGAACATTGATTATAATTGGTTTAACTACAAACAATCCATATCACAGTGTTAACCCAGCAATTCGATCTAGGTGTCATGTTTTAAAGTTAAATTCTATATCAGAAAATGACTTAAAAATATTTCTTAAAAGCCTACCAAATCAATTACCGAATGATTTGAGTGCAAACTTTAAAGATGAAGTTATTGATTATTTAGTTCGCGCTTCAAACAGAGAAATTCGAACAGCCATTAATATGATGGAGATATTGAATATCGCTTATAAAGATGAAACGATTGATATTGAT
>NZ_JBCEXH010000044.1 GCF_038751955.1 Methanocalculus natronophilus
ACCTAATACATTTTGCAGTTTATTTGGAGCAATGCCCGCTCCTAATGGAACGTAAGCAGCGGAAGGGCTTGTTGAAGTGACGAAGGGATAGGTTCCGTGATCTAAACAAAGCATGGTGCCTTGTGCGCCTTCAAACATAACATGTTTCCCTTGGTCTATATAGTCATTAATTAATTTAGACGTATCCTTTAAATGCGGGGCAATCATTTTTTGAATAGGGGCATATTTTTTCATTAAATCATCAATCTCATAAGGATCATAACCGTGTGTTTTTAATAGATTATTAATCGCAGGTAACGTTTCTTCTAAATACGTTTTAAATCCAGATTCACTACAAAAAGTATGCATTCTAAGTCCACGTCTAAGGGCTTTTTCACTATAGGCAGGTCCAATTCCCTTAGCTGTCGTACCTATTTTTTCTTTTTTCAATGATTCATACAAATGATCAAATGATTTATGAAAGTCTAGTAGGACATGGGCACGATCAGAAATCACTAAATGATCTGTCGGGTATGATGCATCATTAATCATCTGCATTTCTTTTTGTAAACTTTCAGGATTAATCACCATTCCACTCGCCATTATAGGCGTCGTATTTTTGTGGAAAATTCCAGAAGGGATTAAGTGAAGGGCAAACTTTTTGCCATCAAATTTAATCGTATGACCGGCGTTATCTCCACCTTGAAACCGTACGACCACGTCAGCCTTTAATGCGAGTGCATCGGTAATTTTGCCTTTGCCTTCATCCCCCCACTG
>NZ_JBCEXH010000045.1 GCF_038751955.1 Methanocalculus natronophilus
GTCTACAGTTACATCAAGCGAATCCACACTGCCTAAAACATTGTTTAATTCTTCAATACCGGCTTGCATGCCATGGAGGATATCTTCACGCGAATAGAGATTTTCTGCATTTTCATAAATGTATTGCTCTACGAACGATTCTTCGTCCTCATCTAAATCCATATAAGCTTCCAAGAGTTCCTTCACTTCGATGAACAGTTTGTCTTCTTGCGTCTCTTCACCTTGGAAGTCTCCCATAGCGATTAATGCATTATAGAAACTTTCTACGGCTATATCTTCTGCGACCGCAGATAAACGGAACTCATCAATCGCGTCTTGCCACGCCACTTCTGCTGCGAAATGATCCCGTATCTCTTCTAATGTATCAAACGGTCTTTGCTCAATCATATACTCTAAGACGTTATCCTGACGGTTGTCACCGTATAAAGCGTTATATACCGTGAAATCTATCGCCAACGCTTCGTCTTCAAGCGCTGTTTCCATTTCTGTGTTTGTTTCTGCTGCGTTTAAATTTATAAGAATGTTCTTATCAACTATCGCCTCTTCAAGTGCAATAATAGATGCTTCATCAATCAGTTTTTCATCAGCAGCACTTTCAAACAATAATTCATATTGATTTTTTGCATACTCAATTAAATCGACATCACCAAAAGAAATTTGATCTATTGCCTTAACATCATTTAAATATCCCTGCACACGTTCAATACGAGCATCTTCCCATTGCTCAAAATCCTTGATAGTTGAGA
>NZ_JBCEXH010000046.1 GCF_038751955.1 Methanocalculus natronophilus
CTTGAGGGCTATTGGCTCTAATCCCTTTAGCCCCACCAACCCATGCAGCTTTTGCCATTTTACTCATGATAAAACTGCTGTGTAAGGGTTCATTTTCTAAGGCTTGAGTACTTACGATTAGTCCACCTTTTAAATCCATTCAATCACGCCTTTCTAAGATACCAACTCTTCAAGTTCATTTTTGATAATTGTCACATGGGGACCATATATAATTTGTACCCCACTACCTTTTTTCACAACACCACGTGATCCAGTTTTCTTAAGCGCATCTTCATCGATTTTAGAGGTATCTTTTAATGAGATTCTAAGTCTTGTCGCACATGAATCAATGTCTGTCACATTATCAAATCCACCTAACGCTTCAATGATTTTCTCAGCGCGATCCGTTACAACATTGGTCTCACTATAATCCACTTCTTCTGCGCCGCGTCCTGGTGTCATAATGTTAAATTTAAGGATTAGGGTTTTAAAGGTAAAGTAATATAAGACAAATAACCCAGCACCAATAATAGGAACTAAGACCCAATTGGTACGATCATTCCCTTGTAAAATACCAAATAAGAAGAAGTCAATCGCTCCTCCACTAAAGGTCTGACCAATCGTGATTTCAAATGCATGGGCCAGCATAAAGCTAATCCCATCAAAGACAGCGTGAATTAAATATAAAAATGGCGCAACAAATAAGAATAAGAATTCTAATGGCTCAGTAATTCCTGTTAAGAAAGAGGTTAAGG
>NZ_JBCEXH010000047.1 GCF_038751955.1 Methanocalculus natronophilus
GGAACACATAATCAGGGGTCACTGTCGCAACAATGATTAAATCAAGATCTTCAGATTTTAGCCCTGCATCTTCTAACGCTTTGATAGATGCCTCATATGCTAAATCTGATGTATTTTCATCAACGCTCATAGGACGGCTTTTAATCCCTGTTCGACTTTGGATCCATTCATCGGATGTATCAACGATTTGTTCCATCATCTCGTTGGTCACAACATTTTTAGGGACATAAGCGCCCGAGCCTAATATTTGTGTATATTTCATAATTTAAACTCCTTTTAAGTTATCATAATTGAAGCGTTGGAAAAACCCCATTTTTCTGAATTTTGTGTATCGTGCGGTTTTAATTTCATATCCACTGAAATCTTGATAATGCGTTAAGGCTTCTTTTAAAGTTTTATCAATCGCTTCAAACGCTTTTTCTTGATAGTGGTGTGCGCCACCAATTGGTTCTTTTATAATGCCATCTATGACCCCTAATTCTTCTAAGTCATAACTTGTAAGTTTCATCACTTCCGCAGCTTTTTGTGCTTTTTTAGCATCTTTCCATAAAATAGACGCATAGCCTTCTGGGGATAAAATCGAATAAATTGAATTTTCTAGCATATACACTTCATTCGCTACGCCAATTGCTAAAGCACCACCAGAACCCCCTTCACCAATCACAATACTTATAATAGGCACTTCTAAAGCACTCATTTCAAATAAGTTACGCGCAATCGCTTCACCTTG
>NZ_JBCEXH010000048.1 GCF_038751955.1 Methanocalculus natronophilus
TTTCTTGCACAAACATGAATGGTTTGGTAGCCGGATTGTTTTAAAGCATACATTAAAGTTCCCTTAGTAGCGCCATTTCCCAGTATTGTTACGACCGTGTTTCTATTCGAAGGATATGTATTTTCAATGATTTCTTTTAATGCTAAATAATCCGTATTATAACCATGTTTTTTATTGTCTTTTAAGACAATTGTGTTGACGGCACCAATTGCTTTTGCGGTAGGGTCAATATAATCTAACATGTCTAGAACATCGTGTTTATAAGGCAAGGTAACATTTAATCCTTTAAAAGGAATCGTCTTTATAAAATCTCTAAGTGATTTTGTTTCTAAGAGTTCGTAGTTCATCTCAGGGCTCAAAGCTTCATGAATTTGTTTTGAAAAGCTGTGTCTCAGTGTTTTTCCGAGTAATCCATACATATAATCAATCCTTTTTTTGTCTTGCTTTACTTTCTTTTAATAGGGTCTTATAGATGTTTTTAATTGATTCATCTTTAATTTTATCATAAATGAAGGCTTCACGGTTAGGATGCGTGATGGTCCCTTTTATCTTTTTTTTAACGTCTCCTACCTCATCGGTTAACTTAAAACGTTTCGTTAAAAGCGCGATGATTTGATCATCGACTTCGTCTATTTTTTGTCTTAATTTTTGAATTTTTTCATTCATATTCATTCTCCTTAAAGGTTTTAATTGAGCGATTTCCCAATTTTTATACTTG
>NZ_JBCEXH010000049.1:0-482 GCF_038751955.1 Methanocalculus natronophilus
ATTGTGAATACCATTAAAAAAACGTATGATTATATTGAATATAGACTTTGGGGGGATTTTATGATAAAAGTTAATAACTTAAGTAAATCGTATAATGCTCATCAAGCAGTGAAAAATATTTCTTTTACGATCAACGAAGCATCGTTTTTTGCGTTACTTGGTCCAAATGGGGCAGGAAAATCAACGACAGTTAATATCATAAGTACTTTATTAAATCAAACAAGTGGAAGTGTGACGATTGATGGATTTGATACACAAAATGATGCGTTTTCTGTAAGAGAAAAAATAGGCATTGTTTTTCAACACTCTACTCTTGATGAACAACTGAGTGTTTATGAAAATTTAATGTTTAGAGCACTTTTATATATGAAAGATAAATCCACCATAAAAAAACAAATCACCTATTTAAGTGAACTCTTAAGTCTTGATCTCATTTTATCTAAACGCGTTAAAACTTTATCAGGCGGTGAGAGGCGTAAAGT
>NZ_JBCEXH010000049.1:492-714 GCF_038751955.1 Methanocalculus natronophilus
TATTTTATTTTAGATGAACCCACTACCGGATTAGACCCAAGTGTTAGAAAGCAACTTTGGTCCTTTTTAAAAACGGTTCAATTAGAGACTAAAACAACCATTATTCTAACCACGCATTATATGGAAGAAGTGATCAATTGTGATCAAGTGGTCATTATTGATAAAGGGGAGATCATTGCTAAAGACTCTGCGGAAAACCTTCGCAAGCACTATGCTAAAGAC
>NZ_JBCEXH010000050.1 GCF_038751955.1 Methanocalculus natronophilus
ATGGCTATGAAGTATGTACAAACCACCTGCCCCTACTGCGGGACAGGCTGCAGCATGAACCTGGTCGTCAGTGACGACAAGGTTGTGGGTGTCGCCCCATACCACCGCTCCCCCGTCAATGAAGGGAAGCTCTGTCCAAAAGGCGTGTATGCCCACGAATTCATCAACAGTGAAGACCGTCTGACCACCCCGCTCATCAAGAAGGACGGGAAGTTCGTCGAAGCGAGCTGGGACGAGGCCTACGAGGTCATCGCAAGCAAGCTGAAATCGTACAAACCCGACGAACTCTCTGTGCTCGCCTCAGCCCGTGTCAGCAACGAGGACAACTACGCGATCATGAAGTTCGCCCGGGGTGTCCTGAAGACGAAACACCTTGACCACTGCGCCCGTCTCTGCCACTCGTCGTCTGTTGCGGGTCTCGCAACAACATTTGGCTCCGGCGCAATGACCAACTCGATTGCGGACATCGCCGAATCAAAATGCGTCTTTATCATCGGGAGCAACACCTATGAACAGCACCCGCTGATCGGCCGGAGCGTTGCCCGTGCGAGAAAGAATGGCGCCAAAGTGATCTACGCTGATCCCCGTCTCACCCCGACCGGCAAACAGGCCGACCTGTACATGGCGTTCCGGAGCGGCTCAGACGTTGCCATCTTCAATGGGATGATGCAGGAGATCATCAAAAACGGCTGGGAAGACAAGGATTTC
>NZ_JBCEXH010000051.1 GCF_038751955.1 Methanocalculus natronophilus
GTATAATTTTTATGGGTGATTTTAAATGGATATCTTAATTAAAGACTTAAATGAAGCACAACAAAAAGCGGTTAGCCAAACGGAAGGCCCTGTCATGGCAATTGCAGGGGCTGGAAGCGGTAAAACGAATGTTTTAACGAAGCGCATCGCTTTTTTAATAAATAATGTTGGTGTTCCTAAAGATCAAATTTTAGCCATTACTTTTACGAATAAAGCAGCAAATGAAATGAAAGTAAGAATTGCTAAATTATTAAATGCGCCGACGCAATCTATGTGGATTTCTACATTTCATTCAATGTGTGCACGTATTTTAAGAGAGCATATTGAATATTTAGGGTATGATAAAAGGTTTCAAATTATAGATGACGATGATACCGTTCAAATGATTAAATCGATTCAAAAAGAAAAAGGGATAGACACCAAAACGATTGATCCAAGAAAATTAAAGACACATGTGATGAATTTAAAAAGTGAAGACGTAAACATTAGTCATTATAAAGAACCACTAAGTGGTTATTTGAACATTGTTTTTCCTGAATATGTGAAAAGGCTAAAAGAAAATAATTTGGTGGATTTTGAAGATTTAATTATGTTAACCATTAAACTCTTTAAACAAGAAACCCACCTTTTAAATCATTACCAAAAACTGTTTCAATACATTTTGGTAGATGAATTCCAAGATACAAACAATGCGCAGTATGAATT
>NZ_JBCEXH010000052.1:0-273 GCF_038751955.1 Methanocalculus natronophilus
GTACTACCGCCACATGCTACCAATGCAACACCCATTAGCAGAGTTAGCATAACAGCAAAAATTCTTTTCATAAAATTTGTTCCTCCCGTATTTAATATTTTTTATATTTTTTACAAAATGTATTATAGGTATTATTATGGTTAATGTCAATCACTTATTAAATTAAAAACTATTTAACATTTAAAATGCATAATAAAATATCTAGCTTACATTAAGAAACATTTAATGCGTGCAGCACAATATTACTTTATGTTATAATGAATTGAGGCGATG
>NZ_JBCEXH010000052.1:283-704 GCF_038751955.1 Methanocalculus natronophilus
CCGTTTTAATACTTCAACAACGCACACAAACCTTAGATGGAACAGCGATTGTAAGATATCAAGGACAAGAAATTTTACATATTTCATTAGAAGATGGAAGCGCAGTTGTCTTAAACGATGATTATGTATTAGATATTGATCAGACAAATTTCACATATACTGTACAGGGAAACTTAGGAAAAGTCGTGATTCACTACAACGATCATAAAGTCTCAGTTATAGATGAAACTTCCCCACAAAATATTTGTCAAAATCAAGGGGAAACCAACACGCCTTTAAGACCATTAACCTGCTTACCTAATGATGTTGTGATTACCATAGATTCACAAGTATTTGATCCTGAAGATGATGATGCGATTATACAATAAAAGGAGGATTTTATGGATCCGTTCTTATTAGGCATTTTTGAAATATTATTATT
>NZ_JBCEXH010000053.1:0-451 GCF_038751955.1 Methanocalculus natronophilus
TAACAATAGTGAGTATCATTTATACATATGTGATTTAAACAATTTTAAACAAGTGAATGATACATTAGGTCACCTTGCAGGCGATCAAGTACTTTATAAGTTTTCTACGTATTTAAGAAGAATGTTAAAACCTTTTGATGGTATTGTTTACCGAATCGGTGGCGATGAGTTTGCGATTATCATACCCCAAAACGCAACTTTTAATTTTAAGAATAAATATCAAGAGATTAATGACAAGCTCAAAACTTTTCACAAAGAGTTATCATTAGCTTATGGTGAAATTGATTTGTCTATTAAAGACAACTTAGATAATAAAGCATTGGATGAGATTTTAAGACAAGCAGATGAAAACTTATATAAACACAAAGTTTATAAGAAAGTTTAATGATAAAAGGACACTAAAAAGGGTCCTTTTTCATTAGAATAAGAAAATTATAGAGCGAAATTTTAC
>NZ_JBCEXH010000053.1:461-702 GCF_038751955.1 Methanocalculus natronophilus
GGGGCATTTCATGGCTGGATTTTTAAAAAGATTGTTTTCTAAAAAAGATAAAAAGAAACCAAGTGAGACAACAAAGCATGATTCATCTCAATCAAGTATAAATAACGAATCAGAAAATCGTAAATACCATGTTTCCTTGAATAAAGATGAATCAAGCGATAATTATAATCAATGGCGGGTAAGAAAAGCATCATCGAACAAAACCATTAAACATTTTAAAACACAAAAAGAAGCAATAGAC
>NZ_JBCEXH010000054.1:0-437 GCF_038751955.1 Methanocalculus natronophilus
TATTTTCTTCAAACAAGAATTCTAAACGGTCTTTAATATATCGTCTTAAATCTTCTAAGTACGCATTAATGGTTTTTAAATCTACACTTTCCATCTCACCACTTAATCCAAAACGAATGGCTTCACGGTAGTCTTCACGTGCTTTGACTCTCGCTTTATACGCATGGCCTTTATTCAAGGCTTCAAAGAAACGTTTCATCTCAATAGGAAGCGTTGTTTCTCCGCTCGATGGATATTTAGATAAAAATTCCACAATTCTTAATAGTTCAATTGTTTCACTCACGCCTGAACCATGTAAGCCCGGCACACCATTCATCGCATCGTTCCACCCTGGTTTATCCGCTTCCATCTCAATGCCTAAGCCTTCGTTATCTAACAAACTGTGTTTATTCATAACAAGACTTAACAGTTTAACAAATAAGGTTGAGGTATAATGC
>NZ_JBCEXH010000054.1:447-700 GCF_038751955.1 Methanocalculus natronophilus
ACCATTAATTTTAGTGAAATTGCTGGCGTTTGGGTCAATATCTAACGTTTTTAACTTTTCTTCATCAAAATGGAGTAAGCTACCGTATTGGCGAACTTTCCCATCATTAGTCAGTACCGTTTTTTCATGTTGTTTTAAAACACTGACTGGTGATTCAAAATATAAGAAACTTTCATCTTGGTATAAAAGTTCATGCATACGATCTGGATAAATGGCTTCGTAGGTTTCGATTAAATCTAATACATACGTGAAG
>NZ_JBCEXH010000055.1 GCF_038751955.1 Methanocalculus natronophilus
GTTAGGAGAAGTTGGGATGCATAATCATTTAATACATCCAAAATATGGCGATAAAGTAAGAATTGGAGCGATTTTAACAGATTTAGACCTTGTAGAAGATGGGCCCAGTGATTTTGGACTTGAGATGTTTTGTAAACGCTGCGCCTTATGCTTAATTAATTGTCCCATGCAATCTATATCTTTTAAACAAAGAAGGGTAAACGGCAAAAGGTTTTATAAATTTGACGATCAAAGCTGTTATAAGATTTTTAAAAATGCAGGCACCGATTGTGCGGTTTGTATTCAAAGTTGTCCACTTGCCTATGATATAGGATATGATAAAGTTATGGACGCAAAAAATAACCCAGAAAAAATAGATGCAATTATCAAAGCACATTTAGAAAGTCATGGAAGAAGGCCTAGTATTAAAACCCCTCTTCCTTTAGTGGAGGAAAAATAATGTTTCAAGATATTTTAGACATTCACGGAATGAGTGAATCAGAAGCCATTCGCACCATTGAAAAACACTTAGCATCGCTGGATAAATCAATAAAAGCACTCACTATCATTCATGGCCATAATAGCGGAAGAACATTAAAAGACATGGTCGCAAATCCACAAAAAATACGCTCAAAAAGGATTAAAAGAAGAAAATATTCTACCAATCCTGGAGAAACAATCTTGGAGTTATACTAATGCGTGATAAACTATTTATT
>NZ_JBCEXH010000056.1:0-250 GCF_038751955.1 Methanocalculus natronophilus
GTTCCATGCAAGGCATTGTGCCTGAGGGGGTACGTAAACTAAGTGTTTATTATGAAGCCGCTTTTAGTACACCAGCTGGGATTGAAGTTTATATCAACAACGACCTCGTTGGGACCGGCGAAGAGGTAGATGACACTATTGGATTTTTAGAAATCGATGGACTTGATGTTTCAGGAGACTTTGAGTTAAAAATTCTTCCTACAAATGGTCAGACAACACTTGATTTAGTGACTTGGGAAAATAACGTTGA
>NZ_JBCEXH010000056.1:260-694 GCF_038751955.1 Methanocalculus natronophilus
CTGCAAATGACCCGGAGGGCCTTTATAACTTTATTCGTTGGGAAGATAATGAAGGCAATGAAGTAAGTACTGAAAATCCTTATACATTCACTTTAAATGAAGACACTCCCCTTGTAGGTATCTTTGATAATCCTCCAGCTTACAGTTTAACACTTGAAACAAATTATTATCTTGGGGAAGTATCTAAAGATATTGATAGAGCCGTTGTTGAAGACACCATAGTTACAATAACCGCAAACGATCCAGACGATCAATATGATTTTATTGGTTGGGAAGATGATGCCGGTAATATAATCAGTGAAGATGCAGTCTTTGACTACACAACAACAAATAGTGACGTTACACTAACAGCTTTATTTGATATACCTGAACCAATCGATTTTGTGAATATGGACTTAGATGAGTTAACTGATTTAACTCTCGATCTTTACGAT
>NZ_JBCEXH010000057.1 GCF_038751955.1 Methanocalculus natronophilus
TAAATTGAAAATTTCTCTCGTTTATTTTCCATAAAAAAAGCCTATTAAAGGCTTTTAATGAAGTTCTTCTACATTGTGGCGGATCACATTTTTAATAATCGTTAATACAAACAACGTCATTAAACTAAGCGCAATACCTAATACATACATTCCATACCCAAAAATAATCCCTATAATGGCACTAATCCAAAGGGTTGATGCGGTGGTTAGCCCACTAATATATCCATTGGTTTTTAAGATTGCACCGGTCCCTAAGAACCCAATCCCTGAAACAATTTGTGCAACGACACGTTGTCTTTCGATGGTAATGGTCATGTGTTCTAACATATCAGGATTCGATTGCACAAATGCGATGGCATCTTGGACCATCATTTGTTGGGCAATGGTTAAACCTGATGCGCCGATTGCGACTAGTAAGTGGGTCGTTAACCCTGCAATTTTATTACGACGTTGTCTTTCAAAACCAATTAAGCCAACGAATAAAATCGTAAGCCCTAAACTTTGCAAGATATAATTTATGTCCACATTTGGATTCATACTCAACAACATGCTCATCACTCTTTTCAAATCAATTTAATATATCATAATATTATATATGTTTAACGGTAAAATTTCAAGGCTTTTAACGGAATCTATGAAAAGCTTTACATAAAAAAGCATCCCCAACTTTTATGGGGATGCTAGTTAACAT
>NZ_JBCEXH010000058.1 GCF_038751955.1 Methanocalculus natronophilus
GTATTCATCCATCGATTCAGCCGCATCTTTCCCAGCACCCATCGCTAAGATGACTGTTGCAGCACCGGTTACAGCATCTCCTCCTGCAAAAACCCCTTCAATCGATGTCTTATGGGTTTGATCTGTAATAATGCCGCCCCAATCATGCGTATTTAAATCTTTTGTGCTTTGTTTTAATATTGGATTGGGTTTTTGACCAATCGATACAATCACTGAATCCACATCAAAGGTTTTATATTCACCTGTAGGCATAGGTCTTCTGCGACCTGAACTATCTTTTTCCCCGAGTTCCATACGCTCGCATTTGATCGATGTTACTTCGTAGTTTTCCCCAAAAATTTCAACCGGGTTATATAAAAGATTCATTTCAATGCCTTCATCAATGGCGTGATGGATTTCTTCTAATCTTGCAGGAAGGCTTGTTTGGTCTCTTCTATAGATAATCATGACTTCTTTTGCGCCGATGCGTTTCGCAGTTCTCGCCGCATCCATCGCAACATTTCCCCCACCAATAACGGCAACTTTATTCCCAGTTTTAATCGGTGTTGCACTGTTAGGAAAGACATTTGAACGCATTAAGTTTACACGCGTTAAAAACTCATTCGCAAAGTATACGCCATTATAGTTTTCACCAGGAATTCCAAGCGATGAAGGAAGCCCTGCGCCACTCCCAACAAAAATTGCTTGGT
>NZ_JBCEXH010000059.1:0-336 GCF_038751955.1 Methanocalculus natronophilus
AATCGCAAAGTTTCTATTCATAGGAGAGGTAACAACATTAAAAATAATATAATCAATTCGTCCGCTTAATGCTAAAGCAATTTGTTCTTTTGCTTGGTCATTGTTTTGTTGGTGAAATACATGGATAAGCTTAACAAGTGCTTTATTATTGTTGTAGATTAAATCTTTTAAAGTGTTTACCCTTATTGGATTATGTTGAATATTGTGAAAATGGGTTACGATTAAATCAATCGCATTGATACCTTGGTGATTTTTGCTAGCTTGATAGGTTGCTTCCACAATTTCTGGATATTGATTAAAGAAGTATTGTTCTTTTAGTAATGTTTCAGGGTCAAT
>NZ_JBCEXH010000059.1:361-688 GCF_038751955.1 Methanocalculus natronophilus
CTTCTACCAATTCTTCATCTAAATTGGTTAATAGTTTATGTGATTCGCTTGTTGATTGTGTTGATTTAAACACTGTGTTTACATAAGATCTTAAAAGGCTAGTTGGATATTTTTTTGCACAAGCAATTAAAAAGCGGATGACGGTAGATTCATTGGAACCTTTCAATAACATGGTGGTTTTATTAATGTCTAAGGGTTGATTTAATATAAGGGTAGTAATTTTTTGATTATAATGGGGTTCATGTTTATTTAAAGATTTGATGATGGTTGCGATTAACTCAGGGCTTAAATCTTTTTTTAATGCATGAATTAAATAAAGTCTTATTG
>NZ_JBCEXH010000060.1 GCF_038751955.1 Methanocalculus natronophilus
ATACATCAATGGCATCTTATTACGATAATACATTCCCTAACACTATCCCACAATTATTTAACGATAAAGGCTTTATTTCAACTGCCCATCATAATTATACCGATCACTACTACCCGAGAAACGATTTCCACCCAGCAATCGGCTTTGATCAATATAAAGATGCTTATGCCATGGGAATGATTGAAGAAGGGGAATATGAAGATAGCCAACCCCCATGGATGAGTGACCTTGAGATGTTTGAAAAGACATTAGACGATGTAATTAGTGATGAACCTTTCTTCGCTTACTACTTAACAGTTAGTGGACACCTTCCTTATGATGAAACCCATGAAACAGCTAGTGAACATTATGATAAAATCATAGAAATTTATGAAGAAAATGACCGAGAAATCCCAGAAGACGAATCCATTGTTTATCATCACGCTGCACATTACGATTTCGATTTAGCCTTGGGCTATTTAATGGATACACTTGAAGCAGAAGGATTATTAGATGATACAGTCATTTGGATACAATCAGACCATTATGCATACGGTATGAATCGTGATACCATTTCTGAGATTGATACATGGAAAGGTACCGATGAAACACGTTTAAACATGCACAATGTTCCTTTAAGCATTCACCACTCCTCATTAGATGGTAGAACGGTTTCTCACACATTCTCAAACATTGATGTTATGC
>NZ_JBCEXH010000061.1 GCF_038751955.1 Methanocalculus natronophilus
ATCCATATCTGCACGAAATGCAATCCCTTCATCCATAGTGCCTTCTTTTATCGCAATCACGCCAGTTTTTGCAATACTAAAAGTCTTATATCCCAAACCATCTAAAACATGCTTTACGTAATCGTGGGTCTTAAAAAGATCATAACTCAATTCAGGGATTTGATGCAAATCTCTTCGATATTGTTTTACAGTTTCAAATAAATGTTTCATACTATCATTCCTTCAATTAAAAATCCCATGAGATGATCTCATGGGACACACGCTGCCCCACTTTATAAAAGCTCATCTTTCCTTTTTGGCAAAAGGAAAAACAATGATACATATATTCTATGCACCATCAGCGTGTGCTTCGGCAAAGGCTCCTTTCCTACTTGTACTCATAGACTTTGCGACCTCTTTTATAAAGGGTATTTATCTCTTGAATACTAACACTTAAAATGGTTTAAGTCAAAACTTCCACCTTATGAATAAATCTCAATCGATGCCTTATACACGTGGTTTTTAAATAAAGTATGATAATAAATATGTCCAATAAGTAATGGGATAAATATTAGCGATATCATCAACCAATGAATCATTGAATGGTAAAAGTTTATCCAATGAATGAGTAAAAATTGAGAGATAAATAATCCAAAAGTTGTGATCCCATGAATGACAATTAAAACGTGTTGATACATTCCATA
>NZ_JBCEXH010000062.1 GCF_038751955.1 Methanocalculus natronophilus
ATTCAAGATTATCACTGACAATAATGCTGGGTTCGGGTTCAATAGTCTCACTACTGAAAAATGCTTCGACTTTCACATCATCAAGCATACTAAATGAAAACTCAAGATCATAGCTTATGATTTCACCGTTCAATTTCCAATAGTCAAAAGCGTCGGCATTAGATACTTCCAGTATAGCAATATCATTATAATCATATGTTTTGGTCTTGTACTCACCCATAAATGGTTCATCTTTGTATTCAAGGGTGAGCGTCTTATCCGTATCCCTTTCATAGTTGAGCACGAGAATCTTGTCTTCAGTAATGTTGTCAAGATTCACATCGCCCCATGGTTCTTTCGCTACAACGAGTTTAGGTTTAGAAGGATATTCTACACCTTCATAAATAGCTGTTTCACCCGTATTTACATACTGAACATCTAATAGATAACCATTCGTGTCCATAAAAGTCACAACATACTCATCAACTGGCTTGAAGATTGCTGTAACCTCCATCTTACTTCGAATGATAAATTCATGATCTAAGGGTAAATTTTTATTAACAACCCCATTAACAATCCAATAAGCAAACACATAATCTTCATTTTCCGCTAAACTTCCATCAAGTTTAAGGTGCGTTCCAAAGTCAGCTGACAGTGTGGTTGAGATCACATTGTGCGTATCAAAATGAGCTCTAAATTCAGC
>NZ_JBCEXH010000063.1 GCF_038751955.1 Methanocalculus natronophilus
GTATAATCCTTCAAAGTCTTCTGAAGCGCTTTTTGAATTATGGAAACACGTTATGAAAAGTGATGGAGAATTGTTTAAACTATGTTATGAAGATTATGAAAAAGAAGGGATTAATCCAGATACTGTTGCATTAAACTCTGTATTCACTTATGATCAAAACGTGTTTAATAGAATGAAAAAAGTAAGAGATTTAGTATTTAAATTATCAAAAGATATCATAACGACATTTCAGAAGCACTATGATTTAGAGGTTAATGACTTATCAATTATTGTTTATCATGGATTAGGGAATGCAGCAGGTATGGTAGAGGCTTACTGTAAAAAACCGGCCATCCTTTTTGGAGTAGAAAAGATTGTTGAGCTTAATTGGGACAATGAAAAACGGTTAGGGGCTTTAATAGCGCATGAATTTGCGCATGTGATGCATCAGTCCTTTTCACAAACATTAATGCCTTTTAGTGATTTTAAACGAAAACATCTTTACCGGATATACACAGAAGGCATTGCGACTTACTTAGAAAGTGTGGTAGCCCCAAGAGAAATAACCAGTCCCAATTGGTTTTTAAGAGGAAAGACCTTAGAAAATGAACTTAAAATGTTATTTTTAAGAAAGTTGGATAAAGAAGATAAAACGATTAATAATTTTTTTGGTGATTGGTACCCAGTATTAAAAATGGAAG
>NZ_JBCEXH010000064.1 GCF_038751955.1 Methanocalculus natronophilus
GCGTTAACCATCATCATTACCTTAGGCTTACTCGTGGCGATGTTTGTCGAAAGCATTGTGCCAAGTTTGATTGGTACAGGGATTATTGCCTTGTCACTTCCTGTATACTTTGGTATTGAAAAATTCAAGGTAAAAAATATAAAGCGAAAGTAAATAATTAAGATTATTTATAAGCATCTAATGAGAAATCATAGATGCTTTTTTCTTGCCAATTTGTCAATAAATTTGACACCTCTTTAAATTTCAAAAAGAAATTAGTATAATTAACGTAAATGAGCTAAAAATATTATGATAAGCACTTATGTGATTTCATAATAAAAAATTAGGAGGAAACAATGGTTAACAACTATGTATTGGGATTAGATATCGGAGTTACGTCAGTAGGATGGGGAATTATTGATGAGAAACACGAAATTGTGGATGCTGGGGTTCGGTTATTTGAAGAAGCAGATGCATCTGATAATGAAACTAGAAGAGAAAAACGTGGATCAAGAAGAGTGAAACGCAGAAGAAAGCAGCGAATCTTAGAAATGAAAAGGTT
The DNA here is from genome assembly GCF_038751955.1 of Methanocalculus natronophilus. NCBI lineage: Archaea > Methanobacteriati > Methanobacteriota > Methanomicrobia > Methanomicrobiales > Methanocalculaceae > Methanocalculus > Methanocalculus natronophilus. The sequence continues at coordinate 542 of NZ_JBCEXH010000064.1, forward strand.
GTTAAAAAAAGAAGGATTAATTACTGATTCTTTTGTTCATCTACAAAATCCTTATGCTTTAAGGGTTAAAGGATTGAAAGAAAAACTAACAAGTGATGAGTTAGCCACTGCGCTTTTGCATATTGTAAAGCGTAGAGG
>NZ_JBCEXH010000065.1 GCF_038751955.1 Methanocalculus natronophilus
GTATTAGATGAACAAGGGGGTCCAAATCACGTAGGGAACTACTGTGATGCGCCCATTATCGCGGATACAGAAAAGCAAGAATTAAGATATAATTCTTCATATTATGCGATTAAGCATTTTTCCAAGCATGTTCAAGTTGGCGCAAAAAGAGTCGCATCAACGGTAAATAATGATGCGTTAAACCATGTCGTATTTGAAAATCCAGATAAGAGTATTGTGGTCGTGATTCAAAATGAAACAGAAGAAGATCAAAAAATCACTATTGAAACTCCGAAAAAACATTCTTATCACACAAAAATCAACAAACGTAGTATTTCGACAATTATATTTGAGGTGTAAACATGAGTAATTATTACTTTGAAGGAGATTCCTTCGTTATAAACAACTACAACAATCAAAAAACATTCGCCAATTTTTTACCTGGTGTTGCAGGGAAAAAAGGGATTCCTTTATGGAGTTTTTATGTAAATAGAGCACAAGGGATTAGTGGCTATGGACTTCAAGATAAAAGTAAAGTTATCATGGAGTTTACGCCTGCTAATAAGGCATATGAAACGGTTGGAACGATTGGGTTTCGTACATTCATTAAAGTGAATGATACCCTTTATGAGGCGTTTAAAGAAGGCAGTTCACATCCGCATAAAATGCGTGTGAATAAATCATCTTTTACCAT
>NZ_JBCEXH010000066.1:0-333 GCF_038751955.1 Methanocalculus natronophilus
TTCACCACTCTTAACCGTCATTCCCACACAACTTATTGCTTATTATGCAGCTTTGCATAGAAACCTAGATATCGATAAACCGAGAAATCTTGCGAAAAGTGTAACCGTAGAATAAAAAGACTAAAAAATATGTTAAAATGTTTTAAATATAGGAGGTATGGTGTATGGGGAAATATTTTGGAACTGATGGAATATGTGGTGTCGCAGGAGAAACGTTGACTGATAGTATTGCTAAAGCCATTGGGAATGCACTGAAACAAACGTTTAATCATCAAACGGTTATTATTGGGGAAGATACAAGAAAAAGTTCTAATCAGCTTGCTTTAAGTGTCG
>NZ_JBCEXH010000066.1:343-666 GCF_038751955.1 Methanocalculus natronophilus
CAATGCAAAGTGGCATGGATGTTTTATATGCTGGGGTTGTTTCTACTCCAATGATTGCTCATTATTCTAAATCAAAGGGAATCGTTGGGGTCATGGTGACCGCTTCACATAATCCTTATCAAGATAACGGGATTAAACTGTTTAATGAAGGCGTTAAAATGAATGAAACAGAAGAAGTGATTGTTGAAAAGTATATTGATGAAGAACTAAATTTAGAAAAAATTGTCTTTGGTAGTTTTAATCCAGTCGATATAACATCTCATTATGAAACCCTTTATGAATCATTTAAAGCCAACACGACAAACCAAAGCGTAACCATTGAC
>NZ_JBCEXH010000067.1 GCF_038751955.1 Methanocalculus natronophilus
ATATGAAAGTGTGAAAGAGTTACTCCTCGATTATGAGTTGGTAAGCATGCCACTTTTAAATCGAAGTGATTATATCACTCACGTAAAACACGATAAAAAACAAACCGCAAAAGGCATGCAGTTTATTGTCTTAAACAGTATTGAAAATCCACGCATCTTAGCGATTAAAGAGGATGATGAAGTATGGACAAAACCGTATCAGGTAAAACGTTAAAAGGAACGCTTAACGCTCCACCTTCTAAATCACAAACCCATAGAGCCTTAATTGCGGCTAGTATGGCACAAGGGATTTCTAATATAGCGAATCAGTTAAAAAGTGATGATATCGTAGCTACACAATCGATGTTAAAAAACTTAGGCGCTTTTGTTGAGGGTGAAACCATTAGGGGACCATTAAAAGTAGAAACGCCCAAAACCTTAAATGCGAACGCATCAGGTTCAACCTTACGTTTTATGATTCCTATTGCTTTATTGTTTGATCAATATATTACCTTTGAAGGCAAAGAAAGACTCCCTAAAAGACCTTTAGATGTTTATGAAGAGAACTTTAAAGACACTGTTCATTATGAGTATTTAAGTCAAGATTATTTGCCGTTAAAGGTAAAGGGGCCTTTAAAAGCCAGCCACTTTAAATGTAGAGGCGATATCTCTTCACAGTTTATCAG
>NZ_JBCEXH010000068.1 GCF_038751955.1 Methanocalculus natronophilus
ACGTTACTTAATGGAAACACAATATGGTGGAGTACCAATGTATGCGAATGCAGGATATAACTTATATTCTGAGCGTGTATCACTTCCTGTAGAGGACTATGTTCCAGTTATGGGATTCGGTACATCTCAAGCAACAATGACACAAGATGACTCTAATGTAACCATGGATGATGACAACCCAGGTGATGAAGGTCAATTTACATTCCGCCAAGCGGTAACTTCAGATCCAGGGCAACTTAACCATTGGTTATACGAAGATTCAATCTCTGCTGATATTTTAACCTTAGCGTTGGATTCACTATATTACTTTGACTTTAATGATGCAATGGACGGATACGAAGTATTGCCTTCAATGGCTGCTGGCGATCCACGTATTCCAGAAGATGCTGATAGTGAAGATAGAGCAGGTTTAACAGTTGCTAGAACATGGCAAATTGATATTAGAGAAGATTTAGAATGGTTCTTCCATCCCGACTTCGATGCAAGTGGATTATCAACGACCATTGATGCGAATGATTTCGCTGAAACTTATAGAATAGCAATGGAAGAAAATTGGTTCCGTGCAACTTCTGGTGGTGGAGACTTTACATCTGCACCTCAAGAAATCGTGAACGCACAAAGATATATTGATGGCGACGATGAAGTTGATTGGGATGACGTAGGT
>NZ_JBCEXH010000069.1 GCF_038751955.1 Methanocalculus natronophilus
CCCTACCCCCATTAATATGGCGTCAGCTGGTAATACAGCGACTGGTAACATTAATGACTTACCAATTTTCTGTAAGTACCCAAGTAACCTAGTTCCAAAATCTTTTAATTGATCCATAAATCTAAACTCCTCCTCTATTTTTTATAACTTTTTTTTATAATTTTATTATAAACAACTATTATAAATAATGTTAGTAAATTTGTTATACTATATTTGAGGTGATTGTATGTATTTAGAAGTAATCGTTGAAACTTTAAAACAAGCCAAAGATGCAAAGAAGTTTGGCGCCGATCGCATTGAATTAGTCAGTGCTATTTCTGAAGGGGGATTAACGCCTTCTCTTGGTTTAATTGAGTCAGTTACGAATGCCGTTGATATCCCTGTTCAAGTGATGTTAAGGCCTCATGGCGATTCATTTTATTATGACCAAGAAGATCAAGAAGTCATTTTTAAAGATTTAGAAATTATCAAATCTACGAACGCTCAAGGAATTGTTTTTGGCGCTCTTAATAAAGATGGTACCGTAGATGAAACCTTGCTTGATAAAGTTATAACACACAAAGGTAAATTATCATTAACCTTTCATCGTGCAATCGATGAAGCAAAAGATTATCAAGCATCTATTGACGTACTACTCAATAAATCAATCAGTACTATCC
>NZ_JBCEXH010000070.1:0-268 GCF_038751955.1 Methanocalculus natronophilus
ATGTGAAAGAATGGCTCTTACATAGAGGACGTCCTTTATTATTCTCAACGGCACTACCACCAAGCGCAACGGCAGCTACCATTGAAAGTGTTAAGATGTTGATGGAAAGTGAAGAACATACAAATAAACTATGGGACAATGCGAAATACTTTAAAAAAGCTATGAAAGCTTTAGGCTTTGATATAGGAATTTCACAAACCCCAATTACCCCTGTCATGATTGGGGATGATGCGAAGACTATGGAGTTTTCTAAAGCATTGTTAGATGA
>NZ_JBCEXH010000070.1:278-656 GCF_038751955.1 Methanocalculus natronophilus
GCGTGTTTGTCTCTGGAATTGTATTCCCTACCGTTCCAAAAGGGAAGGGACGCTGCAGAGTAATGATCAGTGCTTCACACACCAAAGAAGATTTAGATCAAGCGATTAAAGCGTTTGAAAAGGTAGGAAAAACACTGAGCGTTATTTGACGCTCAGTGTGCTTTTATGCGGAAATATATTGGATTTTCTATTTTAGCGTTTTTTACTTTGGTGTTATTTTTCTCTTCAACGATTAATGTCTTTATGATTCATCCTTTATTAATACTCCCTTTGGTAATATTACTTCTATTTGCAGGATATACAATGCTTATAGAGTTAAGAAAAACACCTACCTATGAAGAAACGTATCCACTTTTTTCAAAGGCTTCAGGGTATGAT
>NZ_JBCEXH010000071.1:0-259 GCF_038751955.1 Methanocalculus natronophilus
GGAGTGACGTTAAAACCGTCCGTATGTCTGCGTTAAAGACTTAAGCGCTTAAGTGAACTTAAGGTGGTACCGCGGCTATGTCGTCCTTATTAAATAAGGACTTTTTTTATTGTTAAAGGAGTGATTTTATGGATATCAAAAATCAAATTGATGCCTTAGAAAAATCGTTAAAAGAAGCGTTAGAAAATGTTAAAACCCAAGCAGATTTACAAAACTTAAAAGCGCAATACATTGGTAAAAAAAGTGATCTTAATGGACT
>NZ_JBCEXH010000071.1:318-656 GCF_038751955.1 Methanocalculus natronophilus
GAAGATTCAAAAAAACCAGAATTTGGTCAGACCATCAATCAAGCGAAAAAGAAATTTTCGATATTGATTGATGAGAAAAAAGAAGCCTTAAGAAGCGAAGCAATCAATGAAAAGCTCAAAAAAGAAACGATTGATGTGACATTGGATGCGCCTGATTATAGAGTCGGTGCAACCCATATTTTAAATCAAATCGTTGATGAGGTTGAAGATTTATTCATTGGAATGGGCTATCAAATCAAAGAGGGTCCTGAAATAGAAAGCGATGAGATGAACTTTGAAAAACTCAATCTTCCTAAAAACCATCCGGCAAGAGACATGCAAGATAGTTTATATATAAG
>NZ_JBCEXH010000072.1 GCF_038751955.1 Methanocalculus natronophilus
AATTCAAGGCATTGGCGCAGGGTTTATCCCTTCTATCTTAGATCAATCCATCTACGATGAAGTCATTACCATCACTAACGAAGAAGCGTTTGAAATGGCAAGAACCCTTGCGAAAGAAGAAGGCATCTTTGCAGGCATCTCAACAGGCGCGAATGTTAAAGCAGCTTTAAAAGTCGCAAAGCAACTTAATAAAGAAGCAACCATTCTTACCGTATCCCCATCCAATGCTGAACGATATTTATCAACTGATTTATTTAAAGATGTATAAAATAAAAAACATAAGTGATTTTATTCAATTCACTTATGTTTTTTTTGACCGTTCTTATGATATAAACTACATACTTCTTCTGTTGAATTTTCATTTTTAATGATTCTAGCCGGTATGCCTACAGCAGTCGCAAAGTCAGGCACGTCTTTTAAGACGACTGCATTCGCGCCTATTTTGCTGTATGCGCCTACTTTAATATCCCCTAATACTTTGGATCCTGCAGCAAGCATTGCGCCACTACAAATGGTAGGATGTCTTTTTTCACCGCGCTCGTTTCCAGTCCCACCTAATGTGACACCATGATAGATTAATACATTGTCCGCAATCACTGATGTTTCACCAATCACAACGCCTGTGCCATGATCAATGACGACGTGCTTACCAA
>NZ_JBCEXH010000073.1 GCF_038751955.1 Methanocalculus natronophilus
TTTCAGGACTCATTGGACCATCACCATCTAAGGCGTTATTCACATCAATCACGCGTCCTTTTTTGTGAACGCCAACACTTATTCCGCCACCTAAATGTGCGATAATCATATTAAGTGATTCATATGGTTTATTTAAATCTTCACTTGCTTTTAAAGCAACTGCTTTTTGATTCAGTGCATGAAATAAAGAATCTCTTTTTATTTCAGGCATCCCGGTATATCTTGCAATATCTTCCATCTCATCAACCGCGACAGGATCGACAATAAAAGAAGGGATATTTTGTAAATCAGCAATTTCTTTTGCGATAACACACCCTAAATTCGAAGCATGTTCCCCACGGGGTGCTCTTTTTAAATAATCGATCATTGCATCATTGACTAAATATGTTCCACTTTCAATTGGTTTTAACATTCCTCCGCGGCCAACCACCGCATCAAGATTGTCAATTTCAATGTTTTCAGCTTTTAATGTAGAAAGAATTGCTTCTTTTCTAAAATCGTATTGATCTATAATAGATTTGTAAGATTGTATGGTATCAGTATCGTGTCTTAACGTTGTTTTAAAAACACATTCCTTCTCATTAAAAACAGCAATCTTTGTTGAGGTTGACCCAGGGTTGATTGCCAATATTTTTTTACTCATAAAAGCCTC
>NZ_JBCEXH010000074.1 GCF_038751955.1 Methanocalculus natronophilus
ATATAAAATAGGGCTTGGCGAAGCTCAAATTATGGATTTGAAAAAAGCAGTAGATACCGCAAAATCTTTAATTATCGAACATCGTAATTTATAAAAGTAAAAAGGAGCGTTATATGGCAGTCGCTGTGATCGGTAGTATCAATGTGGACTTATTTTATAAATCATCAAATGACCCTTTGATAGGCCAGACCATTGAAGGGGATTCTTATTTCATACGTCATGGAGGAAAATGCGCAAATCAAGCGGTCATATTAAGGAGCTTATTTGAAGATACTTATTTTTTAGGGGCTTTAGGAAATGACGCATTTTCAAAGTTGTCTTTAGATAATTTAAAAGAAAAATCATTATCCACCAATGATATTGTACTGAAAGATTCTCAAAGTGGGTTTGCGCTCATAAAACTAAAAGATAATGATAATTCTATCACGATTTTTGAAGGCGCAAACGGCGCTTTAAATGAAGAAGATGTCGATCAGTTTTTTGAAAACCATAAAGATTTACAATTGATTGTTTTACAGTTAGAAATTCCTTTAAAACTCGTAGAATATATTATCGAGTTGGCTTCTAAAAAGAAAGTGAAGGTAATTTTAAATCCTGCACCTATGAAACCCATTAAATCGAGTGTCATTGATAAGTGTGATTATATTATTC
>NZ_JBCEXH010000075.1 GCF_038751955.1 Methanocalculus natronophilus
CATTAAGTGTCACAACGACACTGAGCAAACCATCTTCACTTAAGATTTTTCTATCTTTTAAAACGACGGTCCCAATATCGCCGATTCCTTTACCATCAATATATACATTATCTGCAGGCACTGACCCAGCAACACGAGCTGTGTGCTGTGATAAAGCTAAAACATCGCCATTATCGAGTACAAATTCATTGCCTTTTTTAACTCCAGTTGCGATGGCAGTTTTCGCATGAATTTTCAGCATACGATGTTCTCCATGTATCGGCATAAAATATTTAGGGTTAATGAGTTTAAGCATTAATTTTAACTCTTCACTTCCGCCATGCCCTGAGGTGTGAGTATCATTTAAAGGGGAATGGGTAATTACATTAGCCCCACGTTTAAAGAGTTGGTTAATGGTTTTATTGATGCCTGTTTGATTCCCGGGAATTGGAGAAGATGAGAAAATTACGGTATCGCCTGTTTGTATTTTGATTTGGCGATGAGTACCGTTGGCTATGCGTGATAAAGCCGCAAATGGTTCTCCTTGAGAACCCGTTGATAAAATGGTGATTTCATGCGGGGCGAAATGTTTTAATGCTCTAGGTCCGACAAACGTCCCATGAGGTGCTTTAATATAGCCCATTTCTTGGCCGACTTCAACGGTTCTTTCC
>NZ_JBCEXH010000076.1 GCF_038751955.1 Methanocalculus natronophilus
CCTATAACAAACCCAAACATAGTCAATAATACAACAACCGCAATCAATAGCCCAGGCCAAGGCCTAATTAAATACGCATGTTTATCATCAGAAAAGTTACTTTCTTGTTTGGTTAAAGACCGCTTGACGATATGTTCAACAGCCTTCCACCTTGAATCCTTTTGAAATGATAATACACTGGGTGGTTTAGGATTTTTAAGCATATTTTCTACCTTATAGCGTAATATTTCTAAACTCTCTCCACCAAGTGCAACTGTCGGAACAACAGGGACTTTTAAGCGTTTTTGAATTTCTAAATGATCAATCTTTATCCCTCTTGATTTTGATAAATCATTGCGATTTAAAGCAACAACTGTAGGAATTTGATACTCTAAAACCTGCATTAATAAATGCAATGAAGATTCTAAATTTAAAGTGTCTAAAACAAAAATAATCCCATCTGGATTATCATTTAACATATTAATGGCGACTTGTTCAGCCTCATCAACACTTTTTTCTATATCGTATACACCCGGAACATCTTTTAAAATACAAGATTGTTCATTCACCTGCATACTGCCTTCTGTAAATTCTACCGTTGTCCCAGTATAATTGGAAACCATCACGTCTAAACCTGTAAAACGATTAAAAATGGCGCTTTTACCGA
>NZ_JBCEXH010000077.1 GCF_038751955.1 Methanocalculus natronophilus
TGCGATAACATCTCTTCTTTGTCCTTATCTAATATATGCTCACTTTGATGGAATAACTTTTCGAGTGGAAAGCGATATTCTTCCAATGATTGGTCTTGTTTTAAAAAGGTATCCACTTTCTCCCATCCTAAAGACAATACTTCAGGTTTTTCAAAAGCAGTCGCTTGGCTAAAACGATTCAATAAATCGCCAACCTTTTGAACACGCGCTGAATTTTCAACATTTTTACGATTTAAATCGCTGTTTAAATTGGCATATTGATAAAGTTTGTGCAAAGTGATATACGCTTCTTTTTGCGCATTATAATACGCTTTAAAATGCTCAAAATCACTTAATTTCCCTTGATAAGTTCTTGCTTCTTTAAGTAGCGATTCCATTTTTTCAAAGTCTTTTTGCCATGCATCTAAGTTTTCATATAAATTTTTCAAATTCCATTTCATAAAAAAATCCTCCGTTATATTCAGTTGAATATATTATAGCATAAAACTTGATGTTAAACATTTAATTGTGTACAATTTAGTTGTGAACAGTTTCATTGTAAAAAATTTAAAAAATTGTTTATATTTTTTACAATTTATGATAATATAAACTTGTATCACATCATGAAGGCTGTTATACTGTGAAAGCAATCTAAAAAGAATTTTC
>NZ_JBCEXH010000078.1 GCF_038751955.1 Methanocalculus natronophilus
GCTTTGCATAATGTTTATGAAGTTTAATGTATTCGCGAGCTTGTAGCAAAGAAGAAGTAATTCTTGAATCTACTTCTTTATTTGATAACTCTTTATCTAAGTTTTTTTGAGTGATTTGATAAGCTTTTTTCATTCCTTTTACCAATGGCATGTTTTGAACTAGCTTTATAAAGTTGGAGAAGAATATGATAAACCCCCACTTATATTAGTTTGATTATATCATAGAATTTCTATATTCAATTGGACTCATTCTATATTTAGTAACGATTCGCACATTGTTGTAATAGTCGATATATTCTTCAATAGCTTGGATAAGATCTTTTTCATTTTCAAATTCATTTTCTTTACCATACCACATTTCGACTTTCATTCTACCAAAAAGTTTTCTGTTGGAGAATTATCTAAACAGTTACCTTTTCTACTCATTGATTGAATGATACTGATTTTACTAAGTTCACTTTGATATCTTGAGTTTTGATACTGCACTCCTTGATCAGACTGGATCATCATTCCTGCTAAAAAATTCGCATGATGTTTTTTTAACTGATTTAACATTTGCGTTATCTTATCCATTTTGGCATCTGTACCTACTGCGTAAGATAATACCTCTCTAGAATTAAAATCAATAATGGGTGAAAAGTATAC
>NZ_JBCEXH010000079.1:0-362 GCF_038751955.1 Methanocalculus natronophilus
CTGTTAAAGAACGTATTGTTCGTTTAGAAAAAGGAACGCGTTTACTAACTTTAAAAGGGGTAGTAGCAAATGGAGATCTTTTAGTGAGAGATAAAGAAGGTCGTAGTGAGATTTATCCAAAGCATAAGCTTGTGGATGAAAAAACGCAAGAATCTCCTAGAATAGTTCCACTAAAAACAACAAAAGCTTATTATAAAAACCTTCTTAAAGAGCTTAAAAACGGTAATATTATTACACAAGGCCAAATGGATGAACTATTAAAAGTTTTAACAAATAAATAGTTTTTACACGAAACAAACGCATCGCATCCTGCTATATCTTTCAATTTAACTAATGGTATACTAGATGCACAATAAGATAGT
>NZ_JBCEXH010000079.1:395-642 GCF_038751955.1 Methanocalculus natronophilus
AGAAAAAGACAATTTGACCAAAGAATATAAATCAGAAATCAGTGATTTAATTCAACAATTAAGTGGTGAAAAAGAAACCGTTAAGAATAATTTTGGAGGGTCTTGTTGTTCGACGAGCGAATCTCCAGAAGATAGAGCGTTAGAGCGTTTATACTATTTAATGGTGTCCGCTAATGATCGCGCAAAATATGAGCGTATTCAAAGTAAATTAGGGCTTAAACTATCAAATGATGCGATTAAGCCTATG
>NZ_JBCEXH010000080.1:0-290 GCF_038751955.1 Methanocalculus natronophilus
GTATGCTATAATTAAAAAGACTATTAATTGATAAAGGACTGATTGATTTGGATAATGTAATATTGTTATTAACAATGACTTTGATAGGTGGATTAATTGGGTATTTGACCAATAAAATTGCGGTGAAAATGCTTTTTAGACCCTATAAACCTCTAAATTTTGGTTTATTTAAAATTCAAGGGGTATTGCCTAAAAGACAAAGTGATATTGCCAAAAGTGTAGGCGATACGATTGAAACCTCTTTATTAAATGATGATGATTTATTCAATGCATTGTTTTCTTTAGAAGCA
>NZ_JBCEXH010000080.1:327-639 GCF_038751955.1 Methanocalculus natronophilus
GCTTTAAAAAAAGAATTAGGCGAAACCTTATCGAAAAAAATACACCGTTTCATCCCTTCAATGTTTAGAAACATGTTTGGGGGCGAATTAACCAACATGATCGATCAATTCATTGAAAAAGAAGGCGATAATTTCATTGATATTATGGTAAAAAAGATCAAAGAAAGTGCGTCGGGTAATGTAGAAATTTCTAAAGTTGTAGAATCAAGAATCAATGCGCTCGATTTTAGTGAATTAGAAACAATTGTGAGAGATTTAACAAAGCGTGAATTAAGACATATTGAAACGATTGGATTAATCTTAGGATTAATC
>NZ_JBCEXH010000081.1 GCF_038751955.1 Methanocalculus natronophilus
CTTTAAAGCAGAATACTCAAATAAGACAAGATACGCAGCGAAAAGATATTATGAACTTCTTTATAAAGATCATCCTTATAACATCAATCCTTTAGGCATTGAAGAAAAGATTGATTCAGTTACTTTAGACGATATAAAAAATGCCTATGAATCGATGTTAAAAAATCCTACCTTAATATCAGTCAGCGGAAATGTTAGTGAAGAAACTATTAAAACGTACGTTTCATCATTTACTTTATCGAAAAAACCTCTACCTAAAGATATCTTCATTAAACATGATTTCACTCATTTAAATGATATTAAAGAAACCCTAGAGTTATCTCAAGATCGTTTGTTTATTGGGCTTAAAAGCGGGATTTACTATAAAGATGATGATTTCTTTGCAATGAGTATTTTTAACACACTACTAGGGGAAGGTAGCGATTCATTATTATTTGATGTGGTTCGCGAAAAACATGCCTTAGCTTATTATGTTCATAGCGCTTATGCACCCTTTTCTTCATTAGTTACGATTGTTTCAGGGATGGAAAAAAAGAATATTGAAAAAGCAAAATCTTTAATAAGAGAAACCCTTGAACACATTAAAAATAATGCCTTTAGTGATGAAACATTTCAATTGGCTAAACAACAAAAAAT
>NZ_JBCEXH010000082.1 GCF_038751955.1 Methanocalculus natronophilus
CATTCCTTTTCTGTATTTGTAAAGTTTAGTGGTGGGAAAGCCGTCGCAACCAGTGTTGGAATTTTCCTCTTTTACGCCCCTTTCTTAGGTGTGTTAGGCCTACTAGGCTATGTAATAGGCGTAAAATTTACACGCTACATTAGTGTTGGTTCAACTTTAGGCGCATCATTTGTCATGATCGCAGTCATCATTATTTATTTCTTTGGTCCAAGCGAAGGTTCAAGTATTGAATGGCTCTTTGGAATGAGGCGTGATTTATTCTTACCAATCATCACATTCATTGGAAACAGTCTGATTTTTTATAGACACCGAGGGAATTTCAAACGTATTCTTAACGGCACAGAGCCAAAAAGTAACTTTCTACAAAAACATAAAATTGAACAAAAAGTTTCGAAACGTACATAAATGAAAGGGACATTCTATTTTATTTAAGGAATGTCCCTTTTTGTTTATCTTACTTTATTCATGTATGATTGCATGGCTTCACTTTTAGGATTATCTAAAATTGAAGTATCTCCGTGTTCTACGATATTGCCTTCATGCATAAACACAATATAGTCCGCAAAATCACGCACAAAACTTAACACATGCGTCACAAACACAAAGTCTTTCCCACTATCTCTTAAAT
>NZ_JBCEXH010000083.1 GCF_038751955.1 Methanocalculus natronophilus
ACCACAAGCAATTGCTAAACGTTGTTTCATCCCTCTAGAGTATTGAGAGACTTTTTTATTTGGATAGGGCAAGTAAGTCTTTTCAATGATAGAATCAATCAAAGCTTTTTGCTTTTCCTTTTGAATACCGATAAAATCAGCGGTTAACATTAACACTTCTCTACCCTTTAAATATTCTGGAAAAGAAGGAACATCAGGAACAAAAGAAATATATTCTTTATATCTATTATCGTCTTTATTTAGCGGTTTCCCATCAAAACTTATAATCCCTTCATCAAATGATATAAACTGCATAATACTATGAAGGGTTGTCGTTTTTCCCGCACCATTTCTTCCTATAAATCCATAAATTTCTTTTTCTTTAACTTCTAGATTTAATTGATTTAATGCTTTAAAAGTACCATATGTTTTAACTAAGTTCTCTATCTTTAATAGTGACATCATCTCTACCAATTAGTAAATAAACAATCCAAGTAAAACTGATAATTAACACAATGACTGCCCAAGCAATTTTACTAATATGGCGCACCTCTCTTTCCACTTTGAAAATATCTATGACTGCGTAGATTTTAAACCCTAAATCAATCAAAATTATAGGACTTGCAACTAAAATAATTAGAATATAAT
>NZ_JBCEXH010000084.1 GCF_038751955.1 Methanocalculus natronophilus
GGTTTAAGTAATACCCCATTGAAGCCACAATATCAGAAGGGACTAAATTCTCCGCGGTTTCAGTAGAATCATTTCCGATGACACGGACTTTAATGTTTTTATCTTCTTTGGTATTATGCTCAACTTCTAAAATTTCAACTTGTGCAAGTTCAAAATAGAGCTCATCTTTACTTAATGTCTCTTCAATAGATTGAATCATTGTCTCATAAGCGTCATTACCTTCGGCTTCAACAAATGATTTTTGGTCATGTCCTTGTTGTTTTAAATATTCATTGGCGTAAGCTTCTGCACTCCAGTATCTTTGGTACTTGATATGAAGCAGCTTTTCATCGTCACCTAACCAATCTAAATAAGGGTTGGCATCGAGAATATCTTTTTGAACTTGGAAGTCAAATTCAATGTTTTCTCTTAAAACCCCTGGTAAAGGTTGTGAAAAGTTGTGACGGTTTTGATCAAGGATACTTAAGACATCTTTATCAATCTCAGTACCTTCTTTAACAATTACTTCTCCTGTTTCTTTATCAATGACGTTTTGCGCCATGACTTTGCCTTCAAGATGCGCTAAAACATCAAGTTTTTGGTTGACCTTAAAACGTCCAACTTTTGCTAACTCATAACGTTTAGAG
>NZ_JBCEXH010000085.1 GCF_038751955.1 Methanocalculus natronophilus
GGGTGGAAGACTTCTAAAGCGTCTAATTTTTCTCCAAGTCCCATAAACTTGATCGGAACGTCTGTTACTTTTCTTAAAGAAAGCGCAGCACCACCGCGTGTATCTCCATCAAGTTTGGTGATAATACTTCCACTAATGGAAAGCGATTGATGGAAATGATCAGCCACACTCACAGCATCCTGCCCTGTCATTGCGTCTAATACTAAAAAGATTTCATCAGGATTTAGTGTCTCTTTAATCGTTTTTAGCTCATCCATTAATGTTTCATCAATATGCAGTCTACCAGCCGTATCAAATATAATCACATCATGATTATTTTCTTTTGCATAATCTAAAGCTTCACGTGCAATATTTTCAGGTTTTTCTTTTGTCCCTTTTTCAAACACTTCAATATCAAGTTGTTCCCCTAAAGTGACCAACTGATCAACCGCCGCAGGACGGTAAACATCAAGCGCAACCATTAGTGGTTTGACGCTTTCTTTTTTGCGTAAATAATTACTTAATTTAGCAGCGGTTGTGGTTTTACCACTCCCTTGAAGTCCACAAAGCATAATAGAGGTTTGTTTGTTTTTATCCAATGTAAAAACAGACGTTTCTCCCCCTAAGAGTTCTTTAAGTTCTTC
>NZ_JBCEXH010000086.1 GCF_038751955.1 Methanocalculus natronophilus
GAAAAAGTGTTCTAAACCAATGTCTAAATCTTCTGAATAAATCACCCCAATTGAAAAACTTTTTTTCATCTTTAATTAGACGCGTTATAATTCGCATAATACCTTACTTCTTCGGCATACTTTAAGATTTTTTCTCTTGTTTTGTCACTAATTCCCGATTTGCCATTTAATGCTTTAGAAACCGTTGATGGGGCAACGTTTAATTCTTTGGCAATATCGTAAATTGTCTTTCCCATGAAAAGCCTCCAGTAATTGTGTTCTAATAAAATCGTTCATATCAACAATAAAATTATATCACATCTATACCACAAATTAAAGAAAGCCTTGGGTTAAACACTAATCATTCATGTGGGAAGTTTAAACCGAAATTAATGCACCTTCAAATCTGATTTTAAGTCGCTTATTAAAGCATTCATATCTTCATTTTTAATATTTTTATGGCGCTTATAACGATCGAGTATTCTCCAAATTGGTTCTTCATTTTCGTGCCACCATAACTCGCGATAATTTTCGACGATATAATCGTACCATTCTTTGTGGAACATTTCTAAAAAGCGTACAGGATAATCCATTGTAATTTTTGGTTGATAGGTAGATTGTTTTTCGATGCTTATTTG
>NZ_JBCEXH010000087.1:0-341 GCF_038751955.1 Methanocalculus natronophilus
ATATTGATAAACCTGTTTTAGGCGACACAACCTATGGTAGACGTAAACAAGCGTCGCCTTTTGGACAGTTTTTACATGCTTATAAAATTACGTTTACGCATCCTAAAACATTAAAGCCTATGGCTTTTGAAAGTGAATTGCCGCAGTTTTTCAAAGAAAAAATTGAAGCGTTGAGGAGTGAGGCAAATGGCTGATATTTATATGCATCAACGCATGGCTCATGATTTTATTGCCACGCATCACGCATTTTATGATCATGAGGATTTAAAAAATGCGACCGTTATTGCTTCACAAGGCCCAGATCCACTGTATTATCGAATTTTTTCAAAACAACGTGCCTT
>NZ_JBCEXH010000087.1:351-613 GCF_038751955.1 Methanocalculus natronophilus
AAATTACACGATGAAAAAACAAAAGAGTTTTTAACAAGTATGGTTAAATACGTAAAGACGCATTACTCTAAAAGTTTGCATGCCTTTTTAATGGGTTATATTTTGCACTATACTTTAGATGTGAAGATTCATCCTTATGTGTATCACCATGTCGGGGTATTTGATAAAAATGACCCAAAAACCTATAATCAAAGAGGGCTTCATTTAAAGTTTGAAAGACGGATGGATAAATGTTTGATTGAAAAAGATCATGGCATAAAAG
>NZ_JBCEXH010000088.1 GCF_038751955.1 Methanocalculus natronophilus
GGTATTTTAATTGTAGATTAAAAATTCATCACCTCCAAATCGATAAACTTTTAAATCATCCACATCTATAGCTATTAATATTTCTGCGTAAGTTTCAATTATTTTATCACCAATTCGGTGACCTAAAAAATCATTATACAGCTTTAATCCATTTAAGTCGGTAATAATAACTCCACATTGATTGTGTTTTTCTTCAAAGTAATCATAATGTTTGTCAAAGTGATTTCGGTTATAAAGTCCAGTCATCGTATCATATTTTAGAGCATAATTTAGTTTATCAACCATTTGAACAAAACGCGTTTCATCATAAAACAAATAAAGTATTCCTTTGCGTTCAAATCCAGGAATTTCAAACTCTTTTTTATTAATATAAAAGTATGGCTTGTTTTTAAATGTTTTATCTTGAATTGCTTCAAAATTTTCATAAACAATTGCATTGTTATTAATGAAATCCATAAAAGCATCGATAGTTTTTGTATGTGAAGAATCAATACTAAAATATTCATAGAAACCCTTAGAAAACTCAACAACTTCTCCATTCATCTCTGTAATAATATAGTTTTCCTGCATTTCGTTAACAAGTTCATTCCGTGAACTTACTAAT
>NZ_JBCEXH010000089.1 GCF_038751955.1 Methanocalculus natronophilus
GAGTAAATCTCTTTGAATCATTTCAAAGCCTTTAAGGTTTGATGATTCTTTTTCTTTTTGTAATGCGAGATCAAAATTATCTAAAATCGGCAGTAAACTTTTCGCAAACTCAGCGTTTGCGAACTTACGTTCTTTAATACGCTCATCATTCATACGACGTTTAAAGTTTTGAAGTTCTGCCTGATTGCGCAGCATTTTTTCTTTCATCGCCTCAACTTCAAGTTTTAAGGCTTCAATTTCTTCATCTTTTTGTTTCTTAGTTTGTTTTTTGCTTTTTTTCTCTGGTTCTTTTTTAGCGTCCGCTTTTTCTTCTAAAATTTCAGCTTCGCCTTCTTCTTTCACTTCTTCATTCACTGTTTCTTCTTCAGGGTTTACTTGTTTTTTATCTTCCACAGGGGACCTCCTTTAAAGCTTTGATAAATGTGATGCTAAGTATTGAAGGAGTGGAATCACTTTACGGTAATCCATCCTTGTAGGACCGACTACAGCAATCGTTCCTTTATCGCCATGGTCCACTTCATAAGGCACCATCACGACACTACAATCTTTCATGGCACTGATTTGATTTTCTTTCCCAATTCTAACGCTTAACCCATTTGAATC
>NZ_JBCEXH010000090.1 GCF_038751955.1 Methanocalculus natronophilus
CGTAGTTTTCCATTTGATTAGGGGTTAAGAGTTCTACCGCATCGTTTTCATATCTTGGGACGATATGAACATGGAAATGAAAGACGCTTTGGGTCGGTTTATCAACGTTATTGATAATATTAAACCCTATCGGTTTAAATGCTTCTTTTAACGCTTTTGTGATCAAAGGAACTTTTGAAAAGATTTGCGTTGCTAGGGTTGAATCGAGTTCATAAATATTTTTGATATGATTTTTAGGGATGACTAAGGTATGTCCTTTTGTTGTTTGTGTGATGTCTAAAAATGCATAAATATGATCATCTTCATACACTTTATAAGAAGGGATTTCTCCTTCTAATATTTTACAAAATATACAATCCATTATTATTTCCCTCCATCTTCTTTTAAAATATCTAATAGTGAATACATTGATTCTAACATATAATCAGGCTTGGCTTCTTCTAAAGTTTCTTTCCCTTTAATGCTCCATATAACGCCTGCAGTTAAAATATTGGCATTTTTTCCTGATAAGATATCTGAATCATTATCGCCAATCATCAAAGCTTGATTCCAATCTTTAAACTGATTTAATGCATGCACGCAAGCATCTTTTGCGGGTTTG
>NZ_JBCEXH010000091.1 GCF_038751955.1 Methanocalculus natronophilus
TTTAAAATGTTATAATAACCCTAGAATTAAAAAGGAGGAATCATGATGAGTGTGACATTTGGTGGAAATACAGTAACCTTAGAAGGGAATAAAGTATCTTTAGGGGACAAGGCTCCAGATTTTGAAGCGTTAGATACGAGTTTAACCCCGGTTAAATTGAGTGATTTTGATTCAGAGTTTATCGTTATCAGTGTTGTGCCTTCCTTAGATACGGGAGTATGTGATTTTCAGACTAAACGGTTCAATAAGTTAGTCACAGATTTTGACGATGTGACGTTAATTACAATTTCTAATGACTTACCATTCGCACAAAAAAGATGGTGCGGAAGTGAAGGGTTAGATAATATCGTGACCCTTTCAGATCATAAAGATTTAGACTTTGCTAAAAAATATGGAACCCTAATGAAAGAAAATCGTTTATTGGCCCGAAGCTTATTTGTACTCGATAAGGACCGTGAAATTGTTTATAAAGAGTTTGCGCCGGAGGCGAGTGAACATCTAAATTATGAGAAATTTGTTGCGGAATTAGAAGTCCTAAGAAGAAATTCCTAAGCCTAGCCAACGCTAGGCTTTTTTTATGATACAATATGAGAGGGAGT
>NZ_JBCEXH010000092.1 GCF_038751955.1 Methanocalculus natronophilus
GGAACCAATGATTTAATACAATATACGTTTGCCGCCGATCGTATGAATGAATCAGTGAGTTATTTATATCAACCCTTTCATCCAAGTATAATTAAACAGCTCAAAATGGTTATTGATGCATCCCATGAGGCAGGAATATGGACGGGGATGTGTGGCGAAATGGCTCAAGAGTTTAAAGCATTGCCAATTCTTTTAGGATTAGGATTGGATGAGTTTTCAATGAGCCCTTCTAGTGTTTTAAAAAGTAGAGACGAAATTAGAAAAATGTCATTTGAAAAAACAAAATCAATGGTAGAAGAAATACTACAGTATGAAGATTCAAAATCAGTACTAAATAGATTGGAGGCAAATGATTTTTATGGTTGAAAGAGAATATAAAGTGATTGATGAAGCAGGATTACATGCAAGACCTGTTTCAATCATGGTTGAAAAAGCGAGTAATTTTGACAATAATATTTATTTAATGTATGAGGATAAAAAAGTAACTTTAAAATCGATTATGCTGGTCATGTCATTAGGGATTGCGCAAGGCTCAACATTTAAAATAGGGGTAGAAGGAAAACATGCCAATGAAGTTTTAGATGCTTTAGAAG
>NZ_JBCEXH010000093.1:0-356 GCF_038751955.1 Methanocalculus natronophilus
GTTTCAGAAATTGAAAAAAGAATAAAGAAAAATGAAAGAACTTTAATCACAACTTTAACGATAAAAATGAGTGAAGATTTAACCTCTTATTTAAAAGAAATGGGTATAAAGGTGGCGTACTTACATTCTGAGATAGACTCATTAGAACGCATTGAGATTATCAGAGATTTACGCTTAGGAGTTTATGATGTGTTAGTCGGTATTAACTTATTAAGGGAAGGACTAGATTTACCTGAGGTGAGTTTTATTGCGATATTAGATGCTGATAAACAAGGGTTCTTAAGAAGTGCGAGAAGCTTGATTCAAACGATCGGTAGAGCGGCGAGAAATAAAGATGGTTTTGTAAAACTTTATGC
>NZ_JBCEXH010000093.1:380-592 GCF_038751955.1 Methanocalculus natronophilus
GATAAGATGAGTGAAGCGATGAACGAAGCGATTGGTGAGACCAATAGACGTAGAGAAATCCAAAAAGCACATAACGAAAAATATAATATAACCCCTATGACCATTAAAAAAGATGTTAGAGATTCCATTCGTATCAAAGCTGAAAGTTCAGATGATGGTAGCGATGCTAAAAAGCTCTCTGAGATGGATAAGGCTGAAAAACGTACCATGAT
>NZ_JBCEXH010000094.1 GCF_038751955.1 Methanocalculus natronophilus
TCTTTAGAAAATATTGATGAAGATTTAGTATTTGAATTCCAAACCAATAAAGGGATTATTAAACTTGATTTACGTTTTACTGATTCTAAAACTCCTCACTTTATAACTGACACACGCTTAACTTATGATAAAGAGGACATTATCTTAGTGTTTGAACCATTAGAGGGAGAATTATTAACGCTAAGTGGCAACAATATTACAAACAATGACTATTCTATAGATGATAATATTTTAACAATTGACAGTGCAATAATTGATGAAATTATAGAAGAAAATCCAGATAGGAATAGAATTATCTTTGGATATCAATTTAAACTTGATGATAAGATTACTTTGGGCTATATTTTTATAGACATAGATTAGTTTTATAACATGATAAAAGACTTATTCAGGGGGTATAAAATGAAAATAAAAAAAGATTATATTTTAAGAAATGTCGGGGATGAAACAGTGGTCGTACCGACTGGTGAAGAAGCGGTTAATTTTAATGGAATGATTTCGCTTAATGATTCAGGTAGACTCTTATTTGAAACACTCCAAAAAGAATCTACATATGAAGAACTTATTAACGTAATGACCAATCATTATAATG
>NZ_JBCEXH010000095.1 GCF_038751955.1 Methanocalculus natronophilus
TTATTGCATTGGTGTTTCTGAGTTAAAGCGTTATTTCAAAATTAATAAATCCTACATCCATAATCAACAATACAAAGTATACTGCCATGAACAAGAAGAATAATGCAGTCGCTAATTTAATTTTAGATAGATGCTCTCTCATAAAATTAGCAATTACCATCGTGTTTTTAGATTTAATTGCAACAATTGCGATGATAATAAGCGGTAAAATAAACATTAGATTGAAAACGAATAAGTAAAAGACTTTAATAACATCAATACCAGGCTGCATATTTGCTTCTAAAGAAGCAAGCACCGCTACATAAATTTGACCAGTACAAGCCGCTTCTGTTATCCCAACTAAAATTCCTATAAATGATGGAATAATTACGAACCAGAAAAATTGTTTACTGCCTTGTTTTTCTTCTAAGATTGCAGTCATTTTTTCCATTAAACGTTCATTAAATCGTCTGATAAATCGTGGCAGTTGATTTTTTACATTTTCATATTTTTGGTTTCTGGTCATTAAGTAATCATAAAATGTAATTCCAGCTAAAAACAATGTAAGTATCGAAAAGAAACTATAAAGCACAAGTGATAAATTATCAAAGAT
>NZ_JBCEXH010000096.1 GCF_038751955.1 Methanocalculus natronophilus
ACAATAAAATTACAAATGCTCAATATTATCACTTTAAAGCAGATGAAGCCCTTCAAAAATTAAAAAGTTTTAATATTGATAAAGTCTTTTTAGATCCACCAAGAAAAGGCTTAGATGAAATTTTTTTAAAAACGTTGGTGTCTTTAGAACCAAAACGAATTATCTATGTATCATGTAATGTTGCGACACTGGCTAGAGATAGTCAATACCTTGTTTCTAAAGGGTATCAATTAAAAGAAGTAACTCCTTTTGATATGTTTCCACAAACGTCTCACATAGAAAGTGTTGCCTTATTTATTTTGGAGTAATTATTTATACTGATTTATAAAAGATTCCACTATATTTTATGGTGGTTTCTTTTTAATATAGGCGGAGAAATATGATTTTTAGTTACTAAGGTTATATAAATAGACTTGATAGGGACAGCGATGTTCCTTTTGTAGACTGAAATGTCTATTTTATTTGATTCCTTTAAACAGTATAATATTATTATTACAAAGGAAAGGGTTAAATGATGAGTATAGAAAAACTATTAAAAGATAAGCGACAATCATTAGGATACACGCAAAAGCATTTGGCTTTACAAATGGG
>NZ_JBCEXH010000097.1 GCF_038751955.1 Methanocalculus natronophilus
GTGGTAAGAAGACAATAGCCTCAAAAGTTACATCATAATAAATTGCACCGTCACCTACTAAAACGTGACCGTCTCCAACTTCATTAATATCCGTTACAGCAACAATAGCACCTATTTTTTTATCGACTCTACCCTCTAAATTATTTTGTAGTTCATGTTTCACACATGAGTTTAAATCTTCACCTAATAGGTGAGGCGCAATTCGGACAGTATCGATAAGTTTCATCCTCTTATACATCGATTCTTCTCCAATTAATTTATTAATAGTATATTTTTTGTTTAAGTTGTAGCAAGGCAGTTTCTTTCACGTAGATAAACAACTTTTATGCCGTTTTTTATCAATTTTTCTTTTAGTTCAATATCGTTTGTAAATACATCTGCCTCAATATCTTTACATAAACTCTCTATTATTTTATCAGCATTTCCTTTAATATTAATCACATTGCATCTTTCAACGAGTGATAAGGCGACTTTTGATGCGATTTTATCTTTACCTTTTGATTTCCTTTTAAGTGAATTAAGTTCATCAATTACTGCCTGTGGCACAATAAATTCATTATAACCAAGCCTTTCAAGTTCATCAAAAAT
>NZ_JBCEXH010000098.1 GCF_038751955.1 Methanocalculus natronophilus
TGGCCAAACAAAGTTTAGAATTAGGCCCAATAGGAAACGTTGTTAAAATTGATGAATTATTGGCAGAAGAGATTTTTAAAACGGCAAAATAAAAGAGGGTTTTATGAACACAAACTACACCTTTATTCACGCAGAGAAATCACTTAAACCTTACATTCAAATCTTTGAAGGATTTTTTCCTGCTTCAAAGGTTACATACTTTAATCATAAAACGTGTTTAATCACTTACCCTCTCATAGAAGAAGGCGAAAGTCCTGAACATTTATATGAATTATTACTCAGTGATTTAAACATGCGTTTTTCAGTTGTCAATATCCCACAAGTCGCAGTACACTTATTATCTAATGATTTCTTTAAGAAACATATCACAAATGTTTCTTTTAAGTATTATGATTATGAGACCTTTTTATTAAGCGTGATTAAACAAAGGAAAGAAGAGCAAGCCTTAGTTAAAAAAGCTTTCGCGAGCACGCTTAATCAATCCCATATTCAAAACGCTTTAGCATTCGCGTTTTCAAACATGAATGTAAGCATAGCGGCGAAAAACCAATACGTTCATAGAAACACGCTTTTATACCGTATTGAGT
>NZ_JBCEXH010000099.1 GCF_038751955.1 Methanocalculus natronophilus
GTTCAACATTAAAAAGTCGTAAAGATGTTGATTTGAGTAGAGAGTATACCTTTAAACATAGTAAACAAACATGGAAAGGGATACCGATTATGGCTGCGAATATGGATGGGGTTGGAACCATACCATTGGCCTTAGCACTTCAAAAACATAAACTCTTCACCTGTTTGGTAAAATCATATGATCCATCTTCTATAAACGAACATGTCTCTCAGTTAGATCCTAATCACTTTGCGGTGAGTACAGGAACGAATCAAAAAGACTTTGAGAATTTAAAAACGATATTAAAAGATAATCCTAATATAAAATTTATTTGTATTGATGTTGCGAATGGATATTCAGAGCATTTTGGTGATTTTGTTGAAAAAGTAAGAGCTCTATATCCAAATCATGTAATCATTGCTGGGAACGTTGTCACCGCTGATATGACACAAGAGCTAATTTTAAGAGGGGCTGACATTATTAAAGTTGGGATTGGACCAGGTAGTGTGTGTACAACACGCGTTCAAACAGGTGTAGGCTACCCTCAACTTTCAGCCATTATTGAATGTGCAGATGCGGCACATGGACTTGGTGCTCATATTATTAG
>NZ_JBCEXH010000100.1 GCF_038751955.1 Methanocalculus natronophilus
GTTAAAGGCATTGCTGCATTTTTAAACATTGAACGTCTCACGATGTTAGAAAAATGCACCGTTTGTGCCTCATCATTAGGCACTTCAATCCCAACTGTTTTCTTTCCAGGAATTGGAGCTTCAATACGTATTTCTTTCGCTTCTAAAGCCATTTTAATATTGTCAGTTAAAGTCGTGATTTTATTGACTTTAACGCCTTTTTCTAACGCAATCTCAAAGCGTGTAACGGTAGGACCTTCGGTATGATTAAAAACACGAGCGCCTATATTGAACTCACTAAATGTTTCGTTTGAGCGGTTGGTCTTGGCTTCTATGAATTCTGTTAAATCTGGTTTCTTTTCTTCGGGGTCTTTTAATAGACTAACAGGTGGAACTTGATAATTTGTATATAAGTTTTGACCGGCTTTAACGGTTTGTTTGATCGATTGGTTCGCAGGTGCTTCAAAAGAAATATGGTCTTGTTTATCTTGCGTTTCATAAGAATCTTTAGTCTCTTCGCTACGAGTATCAAACGATTCTTTTTTAGGATCTTCTTGTTTAAAAGATTCCTTTTTGGGGGATAATGTTTCACTAGGCGTTTCTTTAG
>NZ_JBCEXH010000101.1 GCF_038751955.1 Methanocalculus natronophilus
CTAGAGAATCAATCATGGAAGAAGTCACTGCTGATTATGAAGGAAATCCTATGCTTGGTGGAATTAACCATTATGATATTTTCTTAGAAGAAGCAGACTCGATTTCACTTGATCATATTACTAACTACGATCGTACATTAGATGAAATTATGGGCGATACGGTTAACGATTACAAACAAGGAAACTTTGATTCTAAAGAAGAAGCATTTGCAAGTTTCTATCAAGAATTACAAAGCGCTCACCCAGAGTTATATAGACCTGATGGGCTTCCTTACCAAGACTAATTAAATAAAATTTATCATTTAAAGGCTAAGGATTCGTTCTTTAGCCTTTATCTTTTATTAACTATAAAAGGAGGAACTATGAAAAAAAATAATCGAGTAAATGATTTAAATCTATCAAGGTTAGGATTTGGCGCATGGCCTTTAGGAAATACTTCAAAAGGGAAAACGATGAGTGTAGATGAAGGTATAAAGTTGGTACACACTGCGTATGAAGAAGGCATTAATGTATTTGATACCGCTCCAAATTATGCGTATGGTAGAAGTGAAACCATTTTAGGGAAAGCTTTAAAAGGTATTAGAG
>NZ_JBCEXH010000102.1:0-316 GCF_038751955.1 Methanocalculus natronophilus
TCTTCATCTTTACCAAATACAAATTCTGTGGGACTATAGAAATTAAAATTTTCCAAATTTATCACCTCTTTAATATTATATCACGATGAAATCTATTGATAAAATGAATCAATCGAACAATTGTGAGTGATAAGTAAGTTTTATATATAAAAATAAAATGATATAATTATTTTATCTTATAAGAAAGGTGAGTTTATGAGAAATAAAATTTCAAATCAGCATCGCTCGACTGAAAAAGATTATCACTATCATAGAAATCACATGTATAGAACTTCTTATAAGTATAGAAAAGGAACTCCGGAAGTTCCTTTATGGT
>NZ_JBCEXH010000102.1:326-584 GCF_038751955.1 Methanocalculus natronophilus
AAGCAATGTTGAATTGCTTTACCTTTTTAGGTGTTTTTTACTTAATGCATCGTGTTTTTTCTTTTATATAAGATTTCATCGTAAACATCTTTTTTCTGATGAGGAACTTTTTTTGGCATTGTAAAATAATTAAATGATGCGCCAATGATTGCAGCATAAGCAAAGAATAATGCCATGTATCCAAAGTATTCTGCAGGCATAAAATAGATATTATTAAAGTTTCCTTGATATTCTGTATTCACAATGAACACTGCAGGC
>NZ_JBCEXH010000103.1 GCF_038751955.1 Methanocalculus natronophilus
TTCTGGCATAGAAGTTGATACAGTAGTCATCCGCAATGATTTTAAAGATGAGTACCATGAAACCATTACAGATCGCACGGATAAAATGATTGAATCAATGTCAAAAGAAGAGATTATCGAAGTCTTAAAAGAAAAAGCCATTGTTGGACTTGGAGGTAGCGGATTCCCTACGTATATTAAGTTAAATACGGATCAACCAATTGATAAAGTTGTGATCAATGCGGTTGAATGTGAACCTTACTTAAGTAGTGATTATCGTTTAATCAAAGACCAACCAGAAGATATCTTCAGAGGGTTGAAATACATCATGCAAACGATGAAAGCCAAAGAAGGGATCATCGCCGTTAAAAAAACCAAAAAAGAATTAATTGAAGTATTAGAAAAAGAAATAACACGTTTTAAAGATTTAAATATACGCATCGCAAAAGTGAAAGACTATTACCCACAAGGGTGGGAAAATGAAACCATTAAAAGTGCTACAGGGATTAAAGTACCTGTAGGGACATTGCCGATGGAACTTGGAGTATTAGTATTTAATGTCTCAACCACTTCACAAATTTTTGAAGCGTTAAAACATAAC
>NZ_JBCEXH010000104.1 GCF_038751955.1 Methanocalculus natronophilus
ACTCGATGATGTATTGGTTGAAACAACTGAATACTTTGAAAAACAACAGCAATTAAAAGCTTCTATTAAATCCACTTTAATGATGCCTTTGATTTATATGATTGTAGCGGTTGGAGTAGGAATTTTCTTGATGGTTGGTGTTATGCCACAGTTTGAAGGCATGTATGCATCCTTAGGCGGAGACTTACCAGGTGTAACTATGTTATTTATGAACGTAGGAAATTTCTTAAGAGCGTTAAGGTTTATCTATAAAAAATCTCATCGCTTACAGACGTTGTTTAGCTATATCGCAGTTAAAATGCCTATATTTGGTGAACTTGTGAAACTGAATAACTTAAGCCGCATTGCATCAACTATTGCACAATTATTAAAAAATCATGTACCCCTTCAAGATTCCTTAGATACCACAAGAGGGACTCTGGATAATAAAGTATACAAGAATTTGTTAGTAAAAGCTCAAAAGAATGTGATGAACGGTGAATATATGTCAACAGCGTTTGAACATCATTATGCGAGTGAAGTTATTTTTACACGTATGATGAGTGTAGGAGAGCGTACAGGTGATTTAGGGAAAATGAT
>NZ_JBCEXH010000105.1 GCF_038751955.1 Methanocalculus natronophilus
CAAGTGGACTTGCGATTAATACCGCCATAAACGTTCCACCAATCATTCCTTCAATGGTTTTTTTAGGCGAAATTTTAGGCGCTAATTTATGCTTCCCAAATAACATACCACTAAAGTAAGCAAATATATCACTTAGCATGGCGATGAGCAATAAATATAAAAGCATCATAAGCCCTGCAGTATGTATATAAACGAGCGCGAAAAATGAAAATCCTAAATAAACCGCCCCTTGAAAAAGTTCGGTCCATTTTACTTGAGCGTTAAAAACTCTTAAGGCTAAAAAGATAATCATTTGCCCTATAATAAAGGCAAACAATATCTCAACCTCAATGGTTTGAAAAACAAATAAAATTCCTAGTAAATAAAAACTAAACGTTGTTAGAAAAAAAACGATAAACGGACTGACACCGCTTTGATTTTTTTCTACCATCTTAAAGTATTCATAACTGGCTAATAACACAAAAACACTTACAAATCCTGCAAAAAACGTTGAAGGAATGAATAGTAAAGGAATTAAAATTACTGCCATTATGAATCCTGTAATCAAACGTGTTTTCATTTCATCAACCCTTTATAC
>NZ_JBCEXH010000106.1 GCF_038751955.1 Methanocalculus natronophilus
GTTCAGGGTCGTTACTCATTAGAGCTTTTGATAAAGTAAAATTTAAAAAGGCACAAATCTATGGACAAGAGCGTAATGGTCAAACACAATCACTTGCGAGAATGAACATGTTCTTACATGGTATCGATGACGCGAAGATTGCCTGGGGAGATACCATTGCTAACCCACTTCATATTGAAAACGGAAAGCTGATGAAGTTCCAGGTTGTTGTAGCTAATCCGCCATTTTCTTTAGATAAATGGGCATCTGGATTCTCTGGTGAATCAAACGGTGATTTTAAAATGGAATCATCTTTGGATCCTTATAAGCGATTTGATTGGGCTGTTCCACCAAAATCAAAAGGGGACTATGCATTCGTTCAGCACATGCTTCATTCACTTGCTGAAGGTGGACGCATGGGTGTTGTATTACCTCATGGTGTCTTATTCCGTGGAGCGAGTGAAGGTAAAATCAGAAAAGAAATCATTGACTTAAACTTACTTGAAGCAGTTATTGGGTTACCAGCGAATCTTTTCTTTGGAACTCCCATCCCGGCAACTATTCTTGTATTCAAACAAAATAGAGGTAGAGAT
>NZ_JBCEXH010000107.1 GCF_038751955.1 Methanocalculus natronophilus
CGGTAATGCCATCGCCATCAGCGAGCTTTAAATCGAGCAGTAATAAATCGGGCATACTAGATTCTAAAATTAAAAACATCTCACCGATTGAAGAAATAGTATGCGTGATGATGTAGTTAGAATGTTTTTCTATTAACCCTTTAATGCCTTCTCTTACAATATGATGGTCATCGACAATCATTAATTTTTTCATGAAGAGCCCTCCAGTGGTATGAACGCGTTAATCGTCGTCCCAGATTTAAACCAACTCGATTTTTCTTTAGAATAAACTTTTAATGTTCCCCCTAAGTTTTCAGCACTTTTATCCATAGATTTTAACCCTAAGTGTTGAACGCTTCGATTTTTCTTTAGGTCAAATCCTTTCCCGTTATCAGTAATAATTAGTTTTATACATTCTAATTCTTGATAAAGAATCACTGAAACCTTGCTGGCGTTAGCGTGTTTTAAGGCATTCATTAAAGCTTCTTTTATAATATAATACATTTCTTCTAAAACGTGTGCATCAATATTTCTAAGCCCTTGTAGGGATAGATGATTTTGATAGTCTAATTTGAAAGTCGCGGTATGGT
>NZ_JBCEXH010000108.1:0-282 GCF_038751955.1 Methanocalculus natronophilus
ATTAAAATATTAGCAAGGACTATGACTATAAAGTGAGTAAAAGAAAAACTTTTCTTATAGATCCCAATAAGTTCTAAAAAAGGGGGAGATCAGATTAAAGCGATTATAATTGGTGGCTTTCTAGGTAGTGGTAAGACCACTACATTGATAACTCTTGGTAAATATCTAGCAGACGAGGGGAGCAAAGTTGCTATCGTTGTGAATGAGGTTGGCCAAGTTGGAATTGATAGTGATATAATAAATAAATTTGGTCTAAATACTAAAGAGATTACTAGTGGTTGT
>NZ_JBCEXH010000108.1:292-567 GCF_038751955.1 Methanocalculus natronophilus
AACAATTACAGAACTCTATAACTCATTTTCACCTGATTACCTATTAGTTGAACCTTCGGGTATCGCATTTCCTAATATGATAAAACAAAACATAGAGCTTATGAATTTAAAGGACTCTGTTGAAATCGCACCTTTGGTTACATTAATCGATGGCAGTAGATTTACAGATATTATGAAATCGGTAAAAAACTATGCATTGAGACAAATAGAGGATGCTGAGATTATGGTTATCAATAAAATTGATTTAATAAAGCCTATTGAAGTACCTATAATTG
>NZ_JBCEXH010000109.1 GCF_038751955.1 Methanocalculus natronophilus
GCGCGTGAACTACTTACATCAACCATATAGCCGAATAGAATTGCGTTTAATATGCGGACGCGATTTTTCGGCAGTCTCCCTCTGGTTTACTGCCGTTTTTCAAAGTACTTTCCTAAGTCGATTCCTTTCATGATCTCCGCATACGTTCTTACCTCGGAATCTTTTGGCAAATTTATTGCCAAATCCATTGGTAAAATCAATTGTTCCGGTGTATAATGAGTTGTGTAGTTAGTGTTACTTTGCATACTCTAATTATACCAAAAAACCGGCCCATAATGGACCGGTTTTTTCGTTATTTAAACTGTAATTACTACTTTATTTCATTACAGCCCCTTTCTTGTCCGAATCGATGATGGATGATTTGCTTGTTGAAGGGGTCTCCGGGTGAGTGATCGTAAGAAAATCGTCACCGCATGAAGTTCACTCCATAGCTAGAAACCAATAAAAACAGTGTCTACCTTTGGGTGAACATCATTTTAGCAGTCTTTTATATCATTTTAATTGAATTTAACAATTGTTTGTTAAATACGACAGATGTGCGCTTGATAATGTGATTTAACT
>NZ_JBCEXH010000110.1 GCF_038751955.1 Methanocalculus natronophilus
TGTAGAATATATTGAATACAGACTTGAGCGCTTGATACATTATGTTTGTTTGCGATTGTTAAAACACCTTCATGATCTAAAACGCCACCGCGGCCTAAAGGAGAATAGGCTTCAACTAAAATATTATGCTCTTTACAGTATTGAATGGTTTCTTCTTGATCATACCCAATATGAAATTTTATTTGATTAACGTGAGGCGTAATTTCTCAATGATCAATGATGTTTTTTAAATCATCTTTTGTGAAATTTGAAACTCCTATTGATTTTACTCTTCCATCTTTATAAAGTTTTTCTAATGCTTTATACGCTTCTATATTGCCTTTTTTATGGTCGCTAAATTTTTGGTCCCACGGCCAAGGCGCGTGAATAAGGTATAAATCAAGGGTTTCTAAGTTAAGACGACTCATGGTTCCTTCAAATGCTTCTAAAGCTTCATTATAATCTTTAATACTTGCGTCTAATTTAGAAGTTACAAATATTTTCGATCGGTCCACCTTTAAATCATAGATTGCTTTTCCTACCATTTCTTCATTTTTATAGTTTTGTGCAGTGTCGATA
>NZ_JBCEXH010000111.1:0-239 GCF_038751955.1 Methanocalculus natronophilus
GGAATGACTTGATCTAAATAGCGAATCATTTTCGTTCTTTTTACGATATCATACGCACTTGTAAACCAACGTTTTTCATAAAATTCTTGAGTATTAGGCAAATAAAATTTTGGCACAATGCCTAATATTTTGTTCTTTTTAACCACAAACGCAACATTATATAAAATACCTTCTATTTCTAAAGGGGCACCAAAAACAACAATCCCTTTAAAGGGGTTATTTTCTAAAAATCGATTTAT
>NZ_JBCEXH010000111.1:249-557 GCF_038751955.1 Methanocalculus natronophilus
GGTTTCATTTAATAACCTTAACATTTCATCAACGTTATATTTAGGGTTTGCGACTTTTAATTTTGGGGTAATTGCGGCTACCTTTAAAAAATCATTATAATACATTTTACTCACCTCGATATAAGTTATGTTGTTCGATGTATTGTACCACGTCTTCGCATAAAAGATTTGCGTTTCGCGTTTGTCTATATTCTGTAGACGATGCGTGTATATTAAAGTCTTTAATCAAAATGAACTGGTCTTTAACATACGCAAGATTAGGGTGGCAATCAATCATTTTTTCTAATGGTTGATTCTCACGATTAATC
>NZ_JBCEXH010000112.1 GCF_038751955.1 Methanocalculus natronophilus
CTCTTGAAGGGGTCCAAAAGATTGATTTTACTGCACGACCATTTCCATTTCGAATATCTTCCGTAACAGGCACAACTAAACCATCTTCATCTTTAGTGACTGCAGCATTCTGTACAGTCAATAAAAAGCGGTTATCTTTAGAGTCAGTTGGATAATCTTGAACTTTATCAAAATATGAAGGCTCTAAACTCACCGTATATAGCTCATCATTTTCAATCACAAACGCATCATCATGCAAGACTTCTACATCATATTTTCCATCGTGTTTAGCGTGGGTAATTGTACTCTTTCCACTGCCTGAGAGTCCAAAGACACTCATAATGTATGGATTTTGTGAAGAACGTTTAATCTTTTTAATGCCACCATGTGCCGCTGTAAAGTTTTGTCGTTTGGCCAAAGACCAAGCCATAGTAAGGCTACCTTTTTTATGTTCACCAAAATAACGCATGCCAAATAGCGCAGCACAGTTATGATCTCTATCAAAAAGCGCTAGCCCTTTTTCAAACCCATCCACATAGTAATCAGGGTCACTATATAAGAAAATATCGCCTT
>NZ_JBCEXH010000113.1 GCF_038751955.1 Methanocalculus natronophilus
GAGTGAACCGATGAATATGACAAATGTTAAACAACCATTTATTGAACGCCATATCATTATGACGCCCGGACCTGTAGAGGTTCATCCTGACGTGTTAAAAGCGATGCAGTCGCCTATCATAGGTCAATTTGATGAGAAGTTTTTATCCTTAATGGATGAAACCATGGAAATGACAAGAGAAATTTTCCAGACCAAAAATCATTGGGCTTACCCCATCGTCGGGACGGCGCGCGCTGGTATTGAAGCATTATTAAGCGCCACGTTAGAACCAGGTGACAAAATATGGCTCTAACCATTAAAAAACTGACTGAATTTGAACGATTGAAAGGATTTCGCATGGTTGCGGGGTCTATTAACTCAAATAACGAAGTCCATAACATTAATACGATAGATAATCCTGATTCTTATGAATGGTTCACCGCAGGAGATTTTTTATTAACGACAGGCTATATTTATAAAGACTATGCTTTACTCCAAAAAAACTTGATTAAAGAATTGGCGCAAATGAATATTTCAGGCTTAGGGATAAAGATTAAACGCTATTGGGATGA
>NZ_JBCEXH010000114.1 GCF_038751955.1 Methanocalculus natronophilus
CCATTAGTGTTTATGAAGAGGGTCTCAGTTATTCGCTTCATTTATTATCAGCACTCTTGTTCATCACTGCATTAATGATTATGAATATTGCATTAAGCCTTTATCAAGAATATTAATCTTAATAATAAAAAAATGATTCATGCTCTAAAGAATCATTTTTTTTATCCATGAAAATATATAAACAGGATTTTTAAAATTGAATAAAAGTGTTATAATAAATTAGTCAATTTTCAAGTATTATATTTTTACTTTAAGGTTAGGAGAAATCATTATGTGTGGTGTAGTAGGGTACTTTGGGAAAGAAAATGCATTAAAAACCGTTTTAAATGGTTTAGAAAAATTAGAGTATAGAGGATATGATTCAGCTGGAATTTGTTTGTTTGACACAAATACTTCAGCTTTTAATTTATACAAAGTGAATGGGAAAATAAACGATTTAAAACCAAAAATTGATCAAAGCGAATCGCATTATGCGATTGGTCATACGAGATGGGCGACCCATGGGAAAGTTACCGTTGAAAATGCCCATCCTCATCAAAGTGCAGATG
>NZ_JBCEXH010000115.1:0-241 GCF_038751955.1 Methanocalculus natronophilus
ATGTAATGCCTTTAAAACATGAAGGAAAAATAACGAGTGAAATCTTTTTTGGTGAAGTGAAAAGAATTCATCTTGCCTCGCATTTAGGCGACGCGTTAGATGTAGCTGTTGAAAAAATAAAACCAGTTGCAAGACTTGGTGGATCAAACTACGCACCATTAGGGGAAGCTTTTTCTTTAAAAAGACCTAAATAAATAGGAGGAATAAGTGTGTTGGATTATAAGTTTTTAGATAATAACAG
>NZ_JBCEXH010000115.1:287-543 GCF_038751955.1 Methanocalculus natronophilus
TTTGTTCTTTTTCATGGGACAGGCGGATCAAAAGAGGATTTGATTCCTCTTGCAAAAATGATTGATGAAAAGGCCAATATACTTTCTTTTGAAGGTGACGTTGATGAAGGTGGAATGAAACGCTTTTTCAAAAGAAAAGCCCCTGGTGTTTTTGATGAAGAGGATTTAGTTCAAAGAACACACCAACTTAAATCAACTTTAGACGATATTATAGAAGTTAAAAACCTAGATAAGCATCATTTAATTGGATTAGGAT
>NZ_JBCEXH010000116.1 GCF_038751955.1 Methanocalculus natronophilus
GGTTTTAACAACCGTAGCAATATAATGAATGCTTTTCATTCTACCTTCAATTTTTAAACTATCGACGCCTAAGTCTATGAGCTTAGAGATATAACGAACACTTTGAAGATCTTTAGAGGCCATTGAAAATGGCGTATCTTCGTTTATCTTTTCTTCGTTTTCTATAAGATCATAGTTCCATCGACATGAATGCGCACATCCACCGCGATTGGCATCGCGATCCGTCATTGAATTTGAAAGGGTGCATTTTCCAGAATAAGAAACACACATACCCCCGTGAATAAACACTTCTAAATCGGCTTTAGTATTTTGTTTTAATATAGATAGTTCATCTAAAGAAACTTCTCTCGCTAAGACGACTCTTTTTACATCGCGCTTATACCAAAAATCAATCGCTTTAGAATTCGTGATTGATTGTTGGGTAGAGACATGAATTTCTAAGTTTGTATGGTTTCTAGCCACATCAATCACTGCAGGAGATGCACAAATAATCGCATCTACATTGATTTCATCTAACGCTTGTAAGTATTCTTTTAACC
>NZ_JBCEXH010000117.1 GCF_038751955.1 Methanocalculus natronophilus
GCGAAACCATCGAAGGTCGCATGGTTATAGAAAATGGAATTGTACAAGTGACTTATAGCAATGATGTTTATATCATCATTAACTATACCTCACAAAACAAAACCATCGATTCAGTTGAAATCGAACCCTTTAATTACTATGTAGGAGGGCTCGAGTGATGGAAAAAGTTAAAGCTTTTTTAACCAAAGTGAAAGATCTGTTGGATAAAATCATTATTCAACCCATTGACCGTATCAAAGAAAAAATTTCTAACCATAAAACGACGCAAACGTTGAAACAAAAAATTACCAATAAACGTCGTGAGCACTTAGTAGGATTTGCATTTATCTTTGTGTGGATTGTTGGGTATGCCATTTTCACCTTATATCCAGTCTTTTATAGTCTATACTTAAGCTTTTTTAAAGTCCGAATGGATGGTGGAAATCTGAATTTAGATTTTGAAGGGATCAATAACTACCGTGCAGTGTTTTTAAGTGATCCTTACTTTGTGTCTATCTTAGGAGAATACGCGGTTGAAATGGTTATCAATGTCAGTAT
>NZ_JBCEXH010000118.1 GCF_038751955.1 Methanocalculus natronophilus
GTCGATCAGTGAGTTAAAAGACTTACCTGTTGAAACAATCTATGAACATACGACAAAAAACGCTATAAAATTGTTTAATTTGGAGTGATCAATATGAAAAAATTAGTGCTGGTTTCACTTTTAGTGTTTATGAGCCTAACGTTAAGTGCGTGTGACTTTTTGTTTATCGAAGATGAAGTAGAAAGTCAAGATCCTGACATTTATAACGTGAATGAATTTACCCGTCAAGAGCTTTTAGATTTAGTAGAAGATTTGATGGAAGAAAGCATTACCCGTGTTGAGTATGATTTAGAGTCTTTTGAAGAAGTTAAAACAGAAATGGTGAATTCAAGACGTGATAGTGTTGTTGGTGTCTCTGCCTCAGGTGGCTTTTTTGGTGGAGGGACAGGCTCAGGGGTGATCTTTGAAAAAGCGGGCAATGACTATTATGTCATTACCAATCATCATGTGGTCGTTCCTGATGAGTCAACCTCCCCTGCATCAAGCATTGAGATTGTTTATGAAAAAAATGGCTTAAGATATACGGTACCAAACAGT
>NZ_JBCEXH010000119.1 GCF_038751955.1 Methanocalculus natronophilus
CAGTAAAGCCACCCCCTATAACGGCGACGTTTTTAACTGGGTTTTGGGTTAAAACGTGTTTTAAATCACGCGCATCCTCTAAAGAAGATAAAACTTTTATACGTTTTGATTCTTTCCCTTTAACAGGGAGTCTAATCGCACTGGCGCCTGAGGCAATAATTAATTTATCAAAATCATCACTAAAGGATTCACCAGTTTTTAAATTTTTAACGGTTACACTTTTTTTATTTGGTTCAACACTTATGACTTCATGAGATGTTTTAACATCAATGCCTCTTTCTTTAAATTCACTTTTCGTTCGTGCAATTAAAGCCTTTTCTTTAGGAATTAAATCACTGATGTAATAAGGCATACCACATGCCCCATAAGAAAGATCCTCACCGTATTCATAAACGGTGATTGATGTATCTGGGTTATTCCTTTTTAATTTGGACGCAGCACTCATTCCTGCGGCAACGCCACCAATCACTATAACTTTCATCGCATCAATCCTTTATATGACTTATTTATACTTATATTTTATCATAGATTATT
>NZ_JBCEXH010000120.1 GCF_038751955.1 Methanocalculus natronophilus
GGGTTGAGCAGTTAAAGGATCACGGAAAAATAGAATCATATCGACCTTTCCACTCGCAACTCTCGCCCCAATTTCTTGGTCCCCACCAAGCGGTCCAGATTTCAAACATTCTATCTCTAAATTGGTTGCTTTAGAAACTTTTCTACCTGTCGTACCAGTTGCTATTAAAGTGTGTTTTTTCAATAAATCAACATTTTCTTCACAGAAATCAATCATATCTTGTTTCTTCTTGTCATGAGCAATAAGTGCTATATTCATAGTCTTCACCTCACAATCATTATACTAAGAAAGTCACTAATTTCATAGGGATTATGCTATAATAACCATCGAGGTGAGACGATGTTTTATAAAACTTACACAGTAGAAAGATTCAATACGGATACAAAAGACGAATTAACGCCTTCGAGTTTATTTCATTTACTTAACGACATAATGGAAAGAAATGCTGAATCTTATGGCATGGGCGCAGATTATCATAATCAAAGAGATTTAGCGTGGGTACTTATCGAATATCAAGTCAATATAACTAGAT
>NZ_JBCEXH010000121.1 GCF_038751955.1 Methanocalculus natronophilus
AAATTGGTTGATGCATTGGTCATCGGTCTTGTTCAAGTAATAGCTTTGTTGCCTGGTATTTCACGAAGCGGTTCGACGTATGTTGGAGGGTTGTTTCGCCGCCTTAAGTTTGAAACAGTGATAGAGTACTCTTTTATGCTTTATATTCCAGTCAGTATTGGAACTATGATTTTAGAAATACGAGATATTTCGAGTTTTACAGCCCATTCACCTTTGGCGCTTTTGATATCATTTGTAGCAAGTGGAATGATGACTTATTTAGCCTTTAAATGGTTTGTGAACGCGGTTAAACAAGGAAACCTTAAATATTTTGCCTATTACTGTTTCGTTGTTGGAACGATTGCTTTGGGCGCATGGTTAATTATCTAATGTAATGTTGAATAAAATAAATACATACGAGATTTATACACAAAAATTTCGTATGTTTTTTTTATAAGCTACTATTTTGGCCTGTAATAATTTGCGTATTCTATACGTCATTATTGCAAGCATTAAAATTTAAAATGAAACCTTAACCATTAAGGGTAATGC
>NZ_JBCEXH010000122.1 GCF_038751955.1 Methanocalculus natronophilus
TACTTAGAGAGTTATTTTCCCCTTGATGAGAGGAGTTTCGTATGAATAGTGAGATTAAAGCACTATATCGCAAAAAGAAATCTGCAGAAATCACAGTCTTTTTTGGAGTGTTAATCATAGTATTAAGCGCTTTATCCTATCGTATGAATGCCCATGTTCTTTATAATGGGATTGCTTTAGTTGCTGGGTTATTGCTTGTGTTTTTTGGAGTTTCCAATTTTTCACATCTAAAAGAAACGTTTAAAGAAAGTTTTATCTCAAAAAACCTTTCTGAATGGATGAAAGGTGGAGATTACTTTCAATATGTAGGACTTTCTAAACTCCAAGCTTACGGGTCTGACTTTTTCAATCCTTCTGAAAAATATGATTCAGAGGCTTTAATTACTGGAACCGTTGATAATATTCCGTTTTTATCTAGTGACTTAATGCTTTATAAAGCTAAAACAGATAGCCATCCATTTTTTAACGGTAGACTGTTTATTTTTGAGTTTAATCATTCATTATCTTTAGATTTTTTAGCATTACAG
>NZ_JBCEXH010000123.1 GCF_038751955.1 Methanocalculus natronophilus
GTGTTTGACTTAGCCGATAAGTTAATGCTTAGAAAACCTTTAATCCTAAATTTTGAAACCTTTGATTTAATCGAAAGCAATCGTTTTATTGTTTTTTTAAGTGGCGTTATTTATGCACTTGATGGCAATGTAGAAGTGATTCGTGATAAAATAATGGCATTCGCAACCAAAGATGATTTAAAAGATAAATCACTCAGAAAGTTTATTAACAAATACAAGGAGTAATACTATGAACCCGATGCTCATCATGTTTTTCCAAATTGTGTATACCTTATTAAATATTTATTTCTTTATGATTATAGCTTATGTCTTATTAAGTTGGATTCCTGAAATTAGAAACTCTAATTTTTATGCCATATTACATCAGATTGTTGATCCTTACATGCGTGTTTTTAGAGGCATTTTAGTGTTTGGTGGCATGGACTTTACCCCGATTATAGGTTTGATGATTTTAAGGTTTTTCTTACTTTTTATGAACAGTTTTATGCAAACATTATAATCCTTGCAATTTGGAAGGATTTTATAT
>NZ_JBCEXH010000124.1 GCF_038751955.1 Methanocalculus natronophilus
AATTCAACGTATTCTTTAATTCCACCATCATAACGGTAAACTTCTTTATGGCCATCAGCGCTTCTCTCATCGCTAATGGTGAACTGAATCCCTTTATTCAAAAAGGCCATTTGTTGAATTCTTAAACGTAAGGTCTCATAGTCATAGTCTTCGCATTCACTGAACACTGAACCATCGGCTTTAAAACGAATCCGTGTTCCTGTTTTTTCAGTCGCACCACGCTCTTCTAAAGAACACTGCGTAACCCCTTTTTCATACCGTTGATAATACTCAATACCGTCTCTATGAATATTCACTTCAAACCATTCACTTAAAGCATTTACAACCGAAGCTCCAACCCCATGAAGTCCACCTGATACTTTATATGAATCACTATCAAATTTTCCCCCTGCATGCAGTGTGGTAAGGATGGTTTCAACCGCTGGTAGGCCTGTTTTAGGGTGTGTATCAACAGGGATCCCACGTCCATTATCAATGACTTCAATGATGTTATTGTCATAAATTCTTATATCAATGCTATCAGCG
>NZ_JBCEXH010000125.1 GCF_038751955.1 Methanocalculus natronophilus
CTTCGCAACCTTAATTGAGCTATATTCTAAAAAAGGATTTGATACTATAACCCTTCCTTTAGGCGTTGCAACACTTTTAATGGTAGGGGTCTATTTACTTGAAATAATGACAGGAGCGGTGCTATGAAAGAAGAAAAACGTCGTAAAAAGACTTTAATGCTTTCTATATTTTTTAGTAGCTTTGGTCCCATCGTAACTTTAATCGCTTTTTTTATGAATACATCGACCACTCAACTTGCAGATTTTTTTAGAAGAACTGCAGAACTTTTTGTTTTGATAGTCGCTTATAAAGTGTTTGTTTTAAGTCATTTAGATACAGTAAGTGACGAAAAAGCAGAATCCTTAGAAAAAATGCAAAAAAAATTGGTAGGGAGTGTTTTATATCTAAGTGCGCTTACCCTTTTTATATTATTAATTTATAATATTATTAACCCATCCATTCCTTCAGGTAATGTTACGTTAGGATTAAGTATTGCCACATTAGGGATATTGTTTAATGGAACGTTTTGGTTGCGTTATATGCG
>NZ_JBCEXH010000126.1 GCF_038751955.1 Methanocalculus natronophilus
GGTCTCGCCTTCTACTAATGTGTTTTCAGAAAGCCCTTCTATATTGGTAGTTGATGGATCATAAGCTAAATGAACTTCACCATCACTTCCTTGTGTTGCATCGGATAATTCTTGATTATGATACGCAGGATCTACCAAACGATTCCATTGACCTACTGGAGATATAAAATCAACATTCTCTAGTTTGAATATGCGATAGTTTGTGTAGGGGGCGGTATTTCTTCCTGGTCCTTCTTCATCAAAAAGTTCATATGCTTCAATGATCTCATTAACAGACATTTCTTTTGTGATAAAGATTTCGTGTTGAGTTGAGTCATGTGATGTAACTTCGGCTTCTCTTATAGAGTGATGATTATTCCCAAAACCAGTGTAAATGTTACTCCAACCAAAAACAGTGACTTTATGGCCTTGTTCTATGCTTTCTATGGGTTCAGATAATCTAACATATAATCCATCACCTGTTTGATTGTTTTGAAT
The DNA here is from genome assembly GCF_038751955.1 of Methanocalculus natronophilus. Lineage (NCBI taxonomy): Archaea > Methanobacteriati > Methanobacteriota > Methanomicrobia > Methanomicrobiales > Methanocalculaceae > Methanocalculus > Methanocalculus natronophilus. Next base: position 478 of record NZ_JBCEXH010000126.1, read on the forward strand.
ATAGAAATTCTCTTCATTTTCTACATGGGTTACGACACCTTCAACG
>NZ_JBCEXH010000127.1:0-265 GCF_038751955.1 Methanocalculus natronophilus
CCTATCAAACGAGTGTAGAAGGGTTATTCGCATGTGGAAATGCACTCCATGTCCATGATTTGGTTGACTTTGTCACAGAAGAATCAACGAAGGCTGGCGAACAAGCCAAAGCCTACATTTTAAACAATAAGAAACGTTCAAACAATATGATTTCAGTTACCCCTTCAAGTAATGTGTCATATTTATTGCCACAAACGTTGGATATGGATGATGAGTTTGAAGACGTGATTTTATCACTCCGTACGACAACCAATGCGATGAGTGG
>NZ_JBCEXH010000127.1:312-518 GCF_038751955.1 Methanocalculus natronophilus
CACTAAAAAGGCAAAATTTGTAGTCCCAGCTGAGATGGAAAAACTCACAATTAAAAAAGAAATGTTAAAATATAAAGGACCCATAACCGTTCAATTTGAGGTGGTGAATGTATGAAAAAAGATATGATTTGTATTGTCTGCCCAGTAGGCTGTCACGTAAGTATCGACAAAGAAAGCCATGAAGTCACAGGCAACAAATGTAAGCG
>NZ_JBCEXH010000128.1 GCF_038751955.1 Methanocalculus natronophilus
CATGAAAACTACTTAAAACATAATAGTACTCATCATCTTCATACATCACAACCCCACTCCCTAACCGCGAATCACTGCGCCCAGGTAAAAGGCCTTGTTGTTCATCGGTCACATAAAGACCTACATTGGTTTTTATTAAATGATCTCGACTTTCTATGATGGTGTCTTGAAATTGACGCGTTTCACTTGGAAATACTTCTTCTATAATGGCGCAGCCACTTAAAAAGAAAGTCAGTATAATCAGTAAAAAAAAGGCGTGTAGTTTTCTCATAAGTGTATCCTCCTAATTAAATATATTGTATCATAAAATTAGGTGTAACTATGGTGGAATAATTAATTTAGTGTTTTAAAAAAACCGTCTTTGATTTATAATCATTACTGTAGATTGAGGAGTGAATAATAATGAAAAAATTCTTAATGATGTTAAGTTTAATCTTGATTGGATTTTTATTAGTAGGATGCAGCGAAGAAGAAGATGAATGGGCGATAGATGAGGATAGTCTTACCCCCTATAC
>NZ_JBCEXH010000129.1 GCF_038751955.1 Methanocalculus natronophilus
TGCTTCAAGATACTCATCATCAACATACCATCCTAAAAAGTTATACCCTTCTTTGGTCGGTTCACTAAAAGCCGATGGTGGATCATTTTTAATTACGACTCTAGGGTTTAAAACCGTACCGCCTCCACTATCAAATGAAACTTGAATTTCTTCTTCGATGGTTTCATCGTTTCCACATGCGGCTAATATAAACATCATAAAAACAAACATAAAAACTAAACGCTTCAAATAAATCCCTCCTTTAAACACCCAAATAGGTTGTTAGATAAAATAAGAATACGTCTATATAGTTTGAAGTTCAAACTATATGCACCGTTATGACCATTTTTTATAATTAACTAATTTTTTTATAAAAAAAAAAGACGCCGAAGCGTCTTTATGTTATGTGGTCATAGTGATATATACTTTCAACATCCTTATCCCCTCTACCCGAGAGATTCACAATAATGATTTTTTCTTTACTTAAGGTTGGGGCAAGTTTAATCGCTTCACTGATCGCGTGCGAGGTTTCTAT
>NZ_JBCEXH010000130.1 GCF_038751955.1 Methanocalculus natronophilus
GCTATTGCTAGTACTATCGACGAAGTCAAAATTTTGTTCAAACATGTATTCGTAAGTTTCTCCAAGTACATTAACGTCACTCTCAAGTGTCAAGAATGGAGCGTTGATAATCAAATCGTCTGTAATCATTCCGTTACCAGTGAAATGCATCGTCGCTTCCTCGGTGAATTGAATCTCGATGTTACCGGCTATGGCTCGGCCTTTAAAATCAATGTCCACTGGACGATCGATATAAACACTGTTGTCAAACGAGGATCCGATGATTACTTTTGTGAATTCCGGATGCTCGAGTATACGATGGAAATCGTTGGAACTGTTTACTTTGACCGTTTGACCATACTCAAACTCCTGGCCGTCACGATAATCTACTACTGCATAACCTTGTTCTAGGTCGAAAGTATTATCGGTAAGTAGATCCACGATGGTTTGTGTCTTCTCAACGCCGTCACCTAATCCAATACCTTCTTCTTTGGTTTCAAATGTGTTGTTATCGATGGTCACGCTGATGTCTT
>NZ_JBCEXH010000131.1 GCF_038751955.1 Methanocalculus natronophilus
GTAACAATATCACCAGCATATGCTTCATCTTTTGTTTGACGACTTAAGCCTTCATTGACAAATAATTTGGCAAGTCTCACAGTTTTTTGCTCACCATTTCTTTTGATTAAGGTGTAATCTGTTTTGGTTTTGAGCGTCCCTCTTGTGATTCTTCCTACCCCTAAACGGCCTAAATAATCATCATATCCTAATGAAGATATCTGCATTTTTAAAGGCTCATCCAAGGTTTTTGGATAGGGAGGAACGTGATGTAAAATAGTATTAAATAAGGCGTTAAATCACTGCTTTTTAAATCCATATCATCGGTTGCGATTCCTTCTTTGGCAATCCCATAAACGATTGGAAAATCACACTGTTCATCCGTTGCACCAAGTTCTACGAAAAGATCAAAACACTCATCAACCACTTCATCAACTCTCGCGTCTTTCTTATCAATTTTATTGATAAAAACTATCGGTTTTAACCCTTCTTTTAATGCTTTTTCTAAAACGACTCGCGTTTGAGGCATAGG
>NZ_JBCEXH010000132.1 GCF_038751955.1 Methanocalculus natronophilus
GTGTTAAATCATGACTCGATCTATGCTGAATTAATTGTTGATGGTGTGCATTTACATCATGCAGCGGTTAATCTTGCCATAAAGGCTAAAGGGACTGATAAATTAATTTTAATTTCAGATGCGATGAGAGCTGCTGGATTAAGCGATGGAAAATATGACTTAGCAGGGCAAGAAGTTACGGTTGAAAATGGCGAAGCACGTCTAGCCGATGGAACCATTGCTGGAAGTACATTAAACTTAAATAAAGCAATAAAAAATGTTATAAAACATAACAATGTTTCTATTGAAGATGCGGTAAAAATGGCATCTACTAACCCAGCAAAAGCCATTGGTATATTTGATCGAAAAGGAAGTATTGCTGAGGGGAAAACTGCGGATTTAGTATTCTTTGATGAAACCATTACGATTAAAAAAGTAATGAAAAATGGATACTTATTTGATAAATTTTAAAGGATGTGATGAAATTGAAAAAAGGCAAAATAGCATCACAAGGTATTGCACTTGGTCAAGT
>NZ_JBCEXH010000133.1 GCF_038751955.1 Methanocalculus natronophilus
GAGCAAAAGGCTCATGGCTATAATTTATATAACTACCTTTCGCCCACCATGTCAAAGCGCTTTCTCCTAAGTTGGGCAACTTAGTCGAACAGTCCTATACTTATTCAGTATAGGCCCAGCGTGTTATCACGCTTCGGCGTTTTCCCCTTTCCCAAAGGTACTCTTGAAAAACGCGGCCTCCTTTTTCACGGCTTTTATTCAATTTTCAAAATAAAGAATAACATAGCTGATAAACAGTGTCAACGAATAAATCTTTTTTTAAACAATATTCATCTTCTTTAAGATTAAATCATAGGTTTTTATGCCATTAATAAGAACTTTCTCATCAAAGTTAAAGTAACAACTATGTAATGGATGAACATACTTTTTATCCTCATTGCGTACGCCTAACATCATAAAGAACCCTGGGATAATTTGTTGGTATTAAGAAAAATCTTCGGCAAACATCATAGGACGAATATAAGATTTCATCGTATCATCTAATGCATTATCGACTAGAGTAAATAACT
>NZ_JBCEXH010000134.1 GCF_038751955.1 Methanocalculus natronophilus
CCCTAATAGTTTAGAAACACTAGGAGATAGAGCGTTCAAGTCTTCTTCTTTAAATGAAATTATAATAAATGACATGCTAGAAGTCATTGGAAAAGCCGCCTTTATGGATACGCCTTTAGATACCGTCACACTTCATGAAGATTCAATGCTTCAAGAGATTCATCCAGGCGCGTTTAAAAATACAAATATTAAAGAATTTTTCATACCAAGTGACGTTCAAACCTTAGCGTACAGTGAAATCATACCTTCACTTGGTTCTAATAGCGTTTATCATTATGGGGTCTTTACAGGGTCTGATTTAGAAACCGTTACGTTTGCTGAAGACTCTACCTTAACACATATTGGACCATGGACATTCGCCAATACAAACTTAGAATCAATTGACTTCCCTGAAACCATAGAATCTATTGGAGATTTTGCATTTAAAAATACTTTCGTTGAATCAATAGCGTTACCCGCTTATGAGATGAAAATTTTATCACTCAGTGAAAACACATTCTCACATAT
>NZ_JBCEXH010000135.1 GCF_038751955.1 Methanocalculus natronophilus
AAACTATATTATCCGTATAAAATGAAAGATATGGGGTTTTTAACAAATTACACTAAATCTTTCTCCTCCATTCGGGGCGCCGGTGTTTGGAGAAATGGGAATCATTTTTATTTGTTTGTTGATCTACACAAAGATGAAGATATTAAAGAAAGCACAAGGTATGACGATAAACTTATTTCTAGAAAACGTATGCAATGGGAAACACAAAATAAAACCACACAAGATTCTAAAGTAGGAATGGATATCTGTTTGAATCAATCTAGAGGGATAATCCTTCACATGTTCATCAGAAAAGCTAAAAAGATTGGTACACAAAACCTTGATTATATTTATGTTGGTAAAGTTAATCCTATCGAATATCATGGCAATGCACCGATAAAATTATTGTTAGAGTTTGAACAAAGACTCCCTAAATATTTGTATGATGACCTTACATTGAACATCAAATAGTTAATCAAATGAATACTTAGTGTTTTTCAACTATTGTGCCTTACCTTCTTTAATGT
>NZ_JBCEXH010000136.1 GCF_038751955.1 Methanocalculus natronophilus
CGATATATTCCTACCCTTTTAGATGAAGCGAATAAAATTATGTTGGCTCAAGCTTCACGTGGGGTTGACTTTCAAGAAGGGAAACTAAAAGACAAAGTCATGCAAATTGTTTCTTTATTGGTTCCTATGTTTATCATTTCATTTAAACGTAGTGAAGAGTTAGCAGATGCGATGGAAGCAAGAAGCTTTATCCCTGGAAATCCACGTACAAAACTCCATGAACTTTCATGGCAAAGCATTGATACTGCCGGGATTATTTTTGCGAATCTATTTATCCTCTCAAGCATTTTAATTAGGGTGATGGTATGATCAAAACACTTTTAAACGCAATCAATCAATTAGACAGTGTGACCTTAGGTAAAAGCCTAAGTGACCCTGTCTTTTTAAGAGATAAAGATGAATCAATCACTAGAGATAAAAGGGTAATGATTGATAAATTATTGGCATATTCTAACTATTCATTCGGTGATATTCAAAAGTATGAAAGTTTTTATGTTGTTAATAT
>NZ_JBCEXH010000137.1 GCF_038751955.1 Methanocalculus natronophilus
CTTTAATGCCTTCTAGATACTTTTTTTGTTGCGTGGGTTTAACGAACCTGTTAAGTAACGCTACTTTAATTCCGTGAGATTCCATTCTATTTTTAAACGTATAATAATGCTGTCTTGAGAGAATAGTGGTTGGCGCTAAATAAAGCACTTGTTTATTATCAAGTATTGCTTTAAACGCAGCCCTTAAGGCAACTTCAGTTTTCCCATATCCGACATCTCCACAAATTAAACGATCCATTGGAATTGGTTTTTCCATATCTTCTTTAACGGCTTCAATCGCCTTTTTTTGATCCATCGTTTCTTCATATTCAAAAGAAGCTTCAAACGTATCCATCAAGTCGGTATCTTTTGAAAAACTATAGCCTTCGGCTTGTTCTCTTTTGGAGTATAGTTCTATTAAATGTTTTGCGATATCTTTCGCTTTTTTACGAACTCTTCTTTTCGTTTTAGCCCATTCAGGAGACCCAATTTTATTTAACTTACGTTGAATCCCTTCGTGTGCAT
>NZ_JBCEXH010000138.1 GCF_038751955.1 Methanocalculus natronophilus
TTCAATCTTTGATGAAACTTACGATTTAATCACCGCAACAGAAGTCTTTGAACATTTAAACACGCCGTTAAAAACCTTAAGTCATATCTCTGCTCTCTTAGAAAAAGGGGGCATTCTTGCGATTATGACATCCCTAAGACCTTCAAGTGATGAAGCCTTTTTAAAATGGTGGTATCGACGCGATTTCACCCACGTCAGCTTTTTTACTTTAGACGCGATTAAAGCATTAATTAAACCTTTTCCATTACGTTTAATTCACACCAATGAAACTAACTACTTTGTATTTAGAAAGGAATGGCCATGATGAAAGTTTATACACAAAATCAAGAATATATTGATTTTTTAAAAGACAAACTGCCTGAAGGAATCGCTTTAACTCAAGACCTTAGTGAAGCAAACTATGCTTTAAGAGGGCGTTTTAAAGCAAGTGAATATCACGAGAACTTAAAAGGGATTATTATTCCTTTTACAGGCCATAATGGCATTGATCTTGAGGCTATTAAG
>NZ_JBCEXH010000139.1 GCF_038751955.1 Methanocalculus natronophilus
TGCAGTATACAAAAAACGTTAACTCATGCCAATTGGCATGAGTTTTTTGTTTGAATTATGTTATAATTTTCAGTGTATGAATGTGAGGTGTTTTCAGTGATCGCATCCTTATCTTTGGAAAGTGTTTATAGTTTTAATGGCTCTAATATCACCTTAGACGCCCTTTTTTCTTATGCAAAAGAAAACAAACATTCGCATGTTGTACTCACTGATTACACAATGCATGGGGCGTATAAATTTTTATCTAGGGCTAAAAAATCTGGATTTATTCCGATTTTAGGATTAAAAGGTGTTTTAGAAAATCATTACGCTGATGAATTTTTGCACGCAACATTTTATGCAAAAAATCTAAAAGGGTATAAAAACTTATTGAAACTTGCCTCGCTTCAAAGTGTTTATGACTGCATTACTTATGAGGCTTTATCCTCTCACAGTGAAGGTTTAAGTGTAGTATTGAATTCTAAAGTAGGAGAACTTAATAAAATTTTAGACGATGACAATG
>NZ_JBCEXH010000140.1 GCF_038751955.1 Methanocalculus natronophilus
GGATGCATGTTCTAAAGTGATCTATCAAATAGAATATCAATCGCTTGATTTAAATGGTGAAAGTGATGAAGTCTTTAGAGCGTATTATGGATTTGCGCTTGATTTATTAACTGAACAAAAACCAAGGTTTCATGCGTTGAGTTCGATGGAAGTTGAACAATCAAAAGACACGCTTCAAATCGTGTGTCCAAAAGATGGAACGTATGTCGAAGAGATGTTATTTGATATTGAAAAAATCCTTTTTAAATTTGGATTTGATATTAAAATACGTGTAAGATACTGTGATGATGCGCCAACGATTTCAGAGGCGATGGAAGAGACGATTAAAGAAGAAAAAGTTGAAGAAATCAAAGAAAAGCCACTTGTCTTTAGTGGATTTAAAGACCAAAGTGTTAAAACCGTTAAACATGAAATATCGGATATACCTATTAATGAAGAAACATTAAATGAGTATAAGAGCGAACATCATAACGCCAATTTTTCTATTCAAGGGGTTATTGAG
>NZ_JBCEXH010000141.1 GCF_038751955.1 Methanocalculus natronophilus
TACTTGATCAATGAAATAGAAAAAACAGAACAAAAAAAGTATATCAATGAAATCAAACAAACCGAATTAGAAAAACTAAAAAACGCACTCAAAGAATAATGACTTGCCTTCAAGGAAAGGAAGTTGATTATGGAGATTTTTATCAAACAAAAATGTACACATAAAATAGAATATAACTTAAACCAACCATTCATGCACTGCAATAAAACAAAAAGAATTAATAGAATCTAAATATAATGAGGTGAGATTATGGAATACATTAATGAAAACAGTGAATCGTTTAACCATCAAGTGGAAGAAAAAAATCACTTAAAAGGCAAAACATTACATATTCAAGTGTTGAGTGAAGAAAAAGATAAAGTTAATATTAAAATTCCTTTATCGTTATCAAAGTTTTTCTTAAAGAAAGATTCAAAGATTACACAAAATATTCAAAATAAACATCAAATTGATTTAGAAGAAGTGTTAAATATTATTGAGACGCAAGAAATTGGTGATTTA
>NZ_JBCEXH010000142.1 GCF_038751955.1 Methanocalculus natronophilus
TATTGGTTATTTGGAATTAGTCGCATCTTTAACCATACACGTGTTAACTCAAAAGTACCACCTTTAACATTAGACCTTATTTTTTCAAGATCAAATGTATCTGATACTTTTACAGTTGCAACAATATTGACGATGTCCATGAATTATTATTATAAGGTTAATAATTTATATTAATATTTGATTATTTTAGCTATTGAAATAATATTGTAAAGGAAACTTTAACCAAATTTAAGTTGATACAAATAAAAATTATAAACGTATAGTTTACTTTTATTCATCAAAACCAAGTCAAACAAAGAAAATAACTTTCTGTACTGCATCAATTGGGTCATCATAAAAAGAAAGCTGAAACTTGCTTAATATCTCAGGGGGTACAGTACCTAATTTTGACGTAGAGGCTGCAGGCAATAATATCTTTTTAGCACCTGCATCGAGACATACCTGGAATATATTACCAAGATTTTCTATTGGATTGATCGAACCACCTATTGTCATATCACC
>NZ_JBCEXH010000143.1 GCF_038751955.1 Methanocalculus natronophilus
GTCTTAAGCATTAAAGCGTTCGCTGTAGGTAAAGAGTATGTCATATTTAATAAACGAAAAATTAGAGAAGATATTGTTCAAAAAGCATACATTGCTTTGGTCTCAGCACTTTTCATAGTGTTTAGTGGAGTTGTTATCTTATCAGCGATTGAACCTGAACCGCTTCATAAAATATTATTTGAAGTTACGAGTGCTTATGGAACGACAGGGCTAAGTATGGGAATTACGAGTAGTTTGCATGGCTTTAGCAAATTCATTTTAGTACTCACAATGTTTATTGGTCGCTTAGGTATATTGGCATTAGTCATGATGATACGGCCAAATAATCCATTAAGTAAACCTAATTTCCAGTATCCTGAAGAAAATATTATCGTAGGATAAAATCACTAAAAAGGCCTTGTAACTTCAAGGCCTTTTTTATTTGTATTATTTGATTGCATCAAGCATTGCTTTGGCGAACACCGGTAAGTCATTTGGATTTCTTGAAGTAATTAAATTGC